>CAZUFQ010000011.1:0-21095 GCA_964618735.1 uncultured Enterobacteriaceae bacterium | reverse complement strand
CAACAGGCGGGAACCCCCTGCCCGCCCCCGACCGGGACTTCTGTCCCAGGCACGCCAACGTGGACGCCAAACGCGGGCAACATGCGCTCGGTGTGATCGCGAGAACGCACCGGTTCCCACACGCGTGTGTATCCACGCGCCTGGAGACCAGCCAGCATCAGTGCTGATTTTACCTGTGCACTAGCCACCTGGCTGCGATAAGCAATCCCCTGCAATGCGCGCCCAGTAACTCGCAAGGGCGCACAGTTTTCTTTTCCTTCACTGTGGATGTCTGCCCCCATCTGGTGTAGCGGCGTAATCACGCGCGCCATTGGGCGGCTTCGCAATGAGTCATCGCCATCCAGACGCGATTGGAACGGTCTGCCGGCAAGCAGGCCGGACAGTAAGCGCATGGTTGTACCGGAATTACCGCAATCGATTATCTCGCGGGGGACCTGGAGACCTCCCCAACCGCGACCTTTCACCAGTACGTCCGCGTCCGATTGGACAACCTCGACGCCAAGAGTGCGAAAAGCTCGGATCGTACTGCGATTGTCGCCGCCGCCGGAGAAATTGCCAATACGACTTTCTCCCTGGGCGATTGCTGAAAACATTACCGCTCGATGGCTGATCGATTTATCTCCTGGCAGAACGATTTCGCCACGCACGCCGGCAGAGGCTGGACTAATAATTAATGTGTCATTCGCGGCGTTACTCATGACTGTTCCCGGATCTTCGTCAAGCGCTGACGTTCGACGCGGGCGCGGTTGATCGCCTTTTCGAGCCCCGCGCTGTCGCCGTGCGCGACGCAACGTTTCATCAAAGAGAGCGCTTCTTCAAATTCTTCAATAGCAACCAAAAGGGCGTCACGATTAGAGGTGCAGATATCACGCCACATTTCGACGGGGCTGGCCGCAACCCGGGTGAGATCAGCAAAGGCGCTGCCCGCATAGGTTAACAAATCAATCCCTGGCGCAGAGGCGTCAAGCATTGCATTCATGACACTAAACGCGATCAGATGGGGGAGATGGCTCACCCGCGCCAACACGCGATCATGCATACTCATGTCCATTTCCTCGACGCGCATCCCTACGCCCTCCCAAAGGGCGCGTACACGAGCGAGCGCCGTTCTGTCTGTCCGTTCGGTTGGAGTAAGCACGCAGAGCCGCTTCTCGAACAAGGTCGCAAAAGCCGCCGCTGCTCCGGCATGTTCCGTGCCAGCGATAGGATGCGCCCCCACACACGGCAGCGACGGCGGGAGCGCCTGTTCTAGCGTTCTCACAACTTGTTCTTTGGTGCTGCCAGCGTCGGTGATGATGCATCCCGGAGGAAGAAACGGAATGAATTTCTCTATTGTCGCTCGCGTAGCTTCAACTGGAACCGCTAACAAGAGCAGATCAGCGTCACGCGCGGCTTCTGCTGGGTCAAAGGTATACGAGTCGACTATGCCGCGCTCCAAGGCGATTTTCAGGTTCGCTTCGGTGCGACCAAAACCAACTACCTCGCTGACCAAGCCTCGCGCGCGTGCGGCCAACCCGAGCGAGCCGCCAATGAGGCCAACGCCAACGATGATGAGACGGTTGAAAAGAGGAGACATAATATAGCAGGCGCTCCGCTATGCATATTCTGTATGGCCGCGTTACTTGTTGGGCGTTTCTGCATTCCCATACACACATCCTGTTTCACGCACCACGGTTTTTCAAGAGTTTCTCCATTGCTGCAATGAATCGTTCATTCTCTGGCGACGTGCCGACGCTCACCCGCGCGTAGCCAGGAAAACCATATCCTTCCATTGGACGAATAATAATACCTTCTGGCAACAGTCGTTGATACGTTCCCGCTCCGACCTTCACTAATAGAAAATTCCCCCAACTGGGCGCATATTCCAGGCCGAGGCGATCGAGTTCGCGCCGTAGATACGCGATCCCTTGCCGATTGTTCTCTTGCGTCCGCCAGATATGGTCGTTGTCATCGAGAGCGGCTAGGGCGCCGATTTGGGCGAGCGAGTTCACGTTGAAGGGTTGACGGATACGGTTGAGCGCATCAATAATTTCTGGAGATGAAATACCATAGCCGACACGCACCCCAGCCAAACCACAAATTTTCGAGAAGGTGCGCAGCGTCACGAGCAAACGCTTGCCGTCCTGATACGCGAGGGAATTCGGATAGTCTCGGTCGTCCACAAATTCAAAATAGGCTTCGTCAACAACGACAAAAACATTGGCTGGAACGGCTTTGAGAAAGGCTTCCCCCTCGTTGCGGGTGTAGATCGTGCCGGTCGGATTGTTGGGATTGTCAAGAAACACGATTCGCGTGTTTGCGGTAATTGCTTTCGCCATCGCTTCCAAATCGAACTGAAAACCCTTGTGGGGAACTGCAATTGTCCGCCCGCCAACCGCTTGCGCAACGAGGCGATAGATCGCGAACGCATGCTCGCCGACGACGATGGATTCTCCCGTGCGCATAAAGGCGCGCACGATCATTTCGATTAACTCATTTGAGCCATTGCCGAAGATCAAGCGTGAGCGATCTATGTCTAATTTCTCCGCCATCCGTTGTTTCAGGTAGAAACAATCGCCGTCTGGATACAAATGCAACTGTGGGAGCGCCGCAGTAATTGCAGCGATCGCTTTAGGAGAAGGACCTAAGGGATTTTCATTCGAAGCGATCTTAATAGAGTTGTGCACGCTGTATTCTCGTTCAAGCTCTTCAATGGGCTTGCCTGGTTGATACGGAGTTAACGTGCGAATCCACTCCGGCACGAGTTGACTAATATCCATAGCGTTTACCTTGTCATGTGGTTGGCGGAGGTGTAAGAGCCCAACACTTTCACCAGAGAACAAAGAGGCTGAATCTCCTGTAATGCGTGAACAATCGGCTCATCGTGCAAGTGCCCTTCGATGTCAATAAAAAATAGATATTCCCAGGGGCGCCCTTTCAGCGGGCGGGATTCGATACGGAGCAAGTTGATCGCGTTCTTAGCAAATGGCTGGAGCGCATGATAGAGGGCCCCGACCTCGTCTCGCACCGAGAGCAGGAGAGAAGTTTTATCGTGGCCGGTGGGTTGTCCCGACGTTTGGGTGCGCCCTAGCACGGCAAACCGAGTAAAGTTGGCGGCTTGATCTTGAATGCCGACGGATAGCACGTTCAGCTTGTAATGCTCGGCCGCCATGCGTCCCGCAATGGCCGCGACATGTGGATCTGTCACTGCGAGTTCGGCAGCGCGAGCATTGTTTGCTGCCTCCTCGGAGGATACTCCAGGCAGATGGGCAGCCAACCAGCGACGACATTGCGCCAACGCCTGCGGATGCGCTAGTACACGCGTCACTTGATCCAAGCGGGTTGCTCGACTCAACAGACAATGCTGGATTTCTAAAGCGATCTCAGCGATCATTGTGAGCGGAGAATCCACAAACGTGTCGAGCGTAATAGCAACAGAACCTTCGGTCGAATTCTCAATCGGTACGACCCCATAATCGGCCTGGGCGCGCTCGACCTCGGCGAACACTTGCGGAATAGTCGCCTGGGGAACGAAGACTGATTGCGAGCCAAACTGCTCCCGTGCTGCAAGGTGAGTATACGATGCTTCAGGACCAAAATAGGCGACACGGAGCGGTTCTTCTAACGCCCGTGAGGCTGAAATGATTTCCCGGTAGATCGCCTGCACCGCTTCAGTTGAGAGTGGACCTTTATTCAGTTCGGCCAAACGAGCCAGCACTTGTCGCTCGCGACTCGGCACGTAGACGCTCGCGCGGTCTCGACTCTTGAGATGACCGATGCGCATGGCGAGGCTGGCGCGCCGGTTGAGGAGGCTCAACACTTGGGTATCGAGTCGATCGATTTGCTCACGGAGCAATGCTAATGAAGGAGGAGTTCGTTTTTGCGGCACGCAGCGTTTTTTACTACGATTCTCGACTTGCGTCTATCTGTCGTCTCAGTTCGGAGCGGACGCGTGTATCGTTTTGTTGGGATCGACAATCGCCGCTTCTCCCATACGACGGAATTTCGTGTATCGTTGGGTGAGTAACTCGTCGAGTGGGAGCTTCACTAATTCATCCAGACCGCTCGCGATGGCGTCGCCTACGCGTGTTACTGCCTCTTCCGGGTGTCGATGCGCTCCTCCCAACGGCTCGGGAATAACTGCATCAATGACTTTGAGCGCCAACAGATGAGCGGCAGTAATTTTCAGCGCTTCTGCTGCCCACGCCGCACGTTCTGGCGTTCGTTCTCCGTAAAGAATGGCGGCGCATCCTTCAGGAGTAATGACCGAATAGCAAGCATTTTCTTGCATGAACACGCGATCGCCGACCCCTAACGCCAAGGCCCCGCCACTGCCGCCTTCACCAATGACGACCACAAGAATAGGCGTTCGCAGTCCTGCCATTTCGCGGATATTGCGGGCGATCGCTTCAGCCTGGCCGCGTTCTTCCGCGTCGATGCCTGGGTACGCTCCTTGGGTGTCAATTAAGGTCAATACCGGACGATGGAAACGTTCCGCTAGTTGAAAGAGTCGTAGTGCTTTTCGGTAGCCTTCAGGACGCGGCATGCCAAAGTTGCGGCGTACTTTCTCGGCAACTGTTCGACCTCGCTGGTGTCCGACCACAACAATTGGTCTGCCGCGAAAGCGTGCGAGCCCTCCTACAATAGCCGGGTCGTCTGCGAAATTGCGGTCTCCATGCAGCTCAACAAACTCTGAACAGAGCTGCTCAATATAATCGAGAGTATAAGGGCGATCTGTATGCCGCGAGAGCTGCACTCGTTGCCACGATGATAGCGAACCGTAGATTTCGGTTTCCTGTTGGCGACATTGCTCCTCAAGGGTCGTTAACTCGGTTTGCTCTTCGTCCGAACGGGTAGACAGTCGTCGAAGCGTCTCCAATCGTTTGTCGATATCTACCAAAGCTTTTTCAAATTCGAGATACGTTGTTGGCATGCTTGCTTCCATTCTTCATTGAGTCATTTATGTACTTGCCTTATTGATTTTGTCAATGTTTCAATGACCCCATCATTTAATGACTCAATGGCTTCATTCCCAAAATCTCGCTACTGTCGTCGAAATGTCTTGCTCCTGCATAGGCGTAAACCATTGCACTTCCGGCTCTTTACGTAACCAGGTGAGCTGCCGCTTAGCCAGCTGTCTGGTTTCCAACGCCATTTGCGTGAGAGCGTCTTCCATAGCACAGCGCCCCTGTAGGAGAGCGCCCATCTGCGAGTAGCCGATTGTTTGCATAGGTTGCAGATCTGGCCCGTACCCCATAGCCCAGAGGTGACGCACTTCGTCTACGAGTCCGTCTTGCACCATTTGACGACAGCGCAGTTCAATGCGGCGAGCCAGCGTCTCTCGCTCCATAACCAATCCGATCGTAAGTGTGGTAAAGGGACTCTCCCGAAATCCGTGTTCTTGCTGCCATTGGCTGATTGGAGTGTTGGTCAAATAGAAGACTTCAAGCGCGCGCACAAGCCGAACTGTGTCATGCGGATGCAAGCGATTCGCCGTTGTAGGGTCCACCTCTTTCAGTCGGCGATGCAAAAATCCTGTTCCTTCAGCTTGTTCCTGTTCTTGCAGACGGAGACGCAGAAGGGGATCGGCTGGCGGTCCGGCAAACAGTCCGCGGGTCAGTGCGCGTAGATAGAGGCCCGTGCCGCCGACGACGAGCACTCGTTTCCCCCGCGCTACAATCTGCTGAATAGCGTCTAACGCCGACAAGCGAAATTGGGCGCTGTCAAAATGTTCGTCTGGACGAACGAGGTCGAGCATGTAGTGCGGAACAGTGGCGCGTTGCTTGGGCGTTGGTTTCGCGGTGCCAATATCGAGATACTGATAGACTTGCCGAGAATCAGCGCCGACAATCTCAGCCCCGTAACGAGTTGCGAGTTCGATAGCGAGAGCAGTTTTTCCTGTGGCTGTAGGACCAGCGATGAGCACGAGCTGTGGTCGATTCATGTAATAGTGAGGATAGGAGAGAACGAAAAAAAAGTATAGGGGTAAAGAGGGGTTAAGCAACGACAAGCATCGCCAGAGCGCGACTCTCGGGATTTCTTCCCAAGACCGGACAACTTCTGAATGTTCGGATTCCCGCGCCTTGGCGCTATTGAACAAGCGACTTTACAGCGTCAACATCTTGCAACACGCGATAGGTCTGTGTGTCCGACGGGTGAGCGACAAATCGTTGCAGATCGTCTACTGAGTCCATATCAAAGGCAATGTGGGGAACCTCCACCACTCTACAAGGAATATTTTCACTCCGTGCTCGTGTTTGGTGAGCAACTAAACTCGGTCCGCCGAAGCAGGGCGGCATAACGAGCGGCGGTACTCTCAAGAGGGCGTTGGTGCCATCTCCTTCTTTGCAGGGGGTGAGAATCACGCCTTTGCCCATGTCTTTCGTGTGACGAAATAAGAGATCGACGTCGCTTGGCTCTACTAAGGGCAAATCTGCGAGGAGAACCAATAACGCCGTAGCGCCTTGGTGGATACTGACACTTGTGCCTAAAGAGACGGCGCCGTTCAGCCCACGTGGTTGTTCTTCATCGACCGTAAGAGCGCCAAACGCTTCAGCCAGGGCTAGTAACGTAGCATCAGAAGACACGACGACAGTTTTATCGACGGAAGAAGATTTTTGCAGACAAGTGAGCACGTCTGTCAGCATTGCCCGAGAGACCGCGTGGCGCGCTCCTTCTGACAAGAGCCGAGAGAGACGAGTTTTTCCCCAGGCTAGGGCTTTAACCGGAACGAGTGCAACATTCACAGTGGCCTATCCTGGCGAAATTCGCCTTGCAGAACAAGGGGGAATATGTGTATGGTCTGAATGTCCCAACACGGTGCTGGAGAGGAAGCTACTTATGAGAGAAGTCGCCATCGTCGGAGCCGGGATGACCCGGTTTGCGAAACACATCGATCGGAGCATGAAAGATCTTGCCCGCGAAGCAGTCGAGGGCGCCTTGAGCAGTGCTGGCGTAGAGAAGAAAGCGTTAGAAGCTGTTGCTGTCGGCAATGCGATGGCTGGGCTCCTTACTGGACAAGAATGTATTCGTGGGCAGGTTGTGTTGCGGGACATGGGCATCGGCGGCGTTCCCGTGATTAACGCCGAAAACGCCTGCGCGAGCGCAGCCACTGCGTTCCATCTGGCGTGGTTGTACGTGGCCTCTGGTCTATACGACGTTGTTATGGCCGTTGGTATGGAAAAGCTTTTCCATGAAGATAAGCAGAAATCGTTTGCCGCGCTTGGCAGCGCCATTGATGTGGAGGTGATGCAAGAGACGCTGGCAAAAATGGATGAGACAACCACAGGGCAAGGCGACGGCGCCGGAAAGTCTCGCAGCATGTTCATGGATTTTTATGCTCAGTTTGCTCGCGATCACATGCGCAAATACGGCACGACCAAAGAGCAGTATGCAAAGATTGCAGCGAAGAATCATACGCATGGCAGTCTCAATCCCCATGCGCAGTTCCAAACGCCGCGCACGATGGAAGACGTACTGGCCTCTCCGATGATCGCGGACCCGCTCACCCGGATGATGTGTTCGCCCATTGGCGATGGCGCGGCGGCGCTTATTCTTACTAGTAGTGATCTGGCGAAAAAATTTACAACGAAGCCCGTGTATGTGAAAGCTTCGGTTTTGGGTTCCGGAAAAGACCGTGGACCCGAGGACCCAGAGATCACCGAACGCGTCGCGCGCAAAGCGTATGAAGTTGCTGGTATCGGCCCTGACGAGATTCACGTGGCTGAACTACACGACGCTTCTGCTCCAGCCGAGCTGATCATCTACGAAGAGCTGGGCTTTTGTAAGTCAGGTGAGGGGGGTCAGTTGATTGATACAGGGGTAACGGTTCTGGGTGGTCGTTTGCCAGTAAACCCCAGCGGCGGTCTGTTGGCGAAGGGGCATCCTGTGGGCGCTACCGGCGTGGCGCAGATTGCCGAGATCTTCTGGCAGTTACGCGGCGAAGCTGGAAAACGTCAGGTCGAAGGCGCCAAAGTCGGTCTCACTGAAAACGGCGGCGGCATGTTGCGTGGCGAAGCGGCGGCGGTGGCCGTGCATATCCTGACTGTTTAGGAGCAATCATTAATCGGTCGTTAATATTGCCAAGCAGAATCGGAGAAACGGAGACGCAAAACATGAGAAAAACATTGCGTAGTTCTCCGACTCTCCGACTCTCCGTTTCTTGTTTTCTGATATGCGCATAGTTTCCGGTTCCGCAGGTGGATTGCACCTGAAGGTCCCTAAAGGCCACAAAACACGTCCGACCGCCGACCAAGTCAGAGAGGCTGTTTTTAATATTTTGACAAGTCGGTATCAGGTGGAGGATATCGATGTCCTTGATCTTTTTGCCGGCACCGGGGCGCTTGGCATCGAAGCGCTCAGTCGGGGCGCGCGGAACGCTGTTTTTGTCGACGCCAGTCCGGACGCTCAACGAACAATCAAGGAAAATCTAACGAGCACTGGGTTTCGTCGCCAAGGTCGCATTATTCGCGCTTACGCGGCTAAAGGAATAAAGGTCGCTGAAGAGCTGAACTTACGATTTGGCGGCATATTTCTCGATCCTCCTTATGAAGAAGGCTTAGTGGATAAAACTTTACGTCTACTGGCGGCCAGCGCCATTCTTGAACCGCAGGCGTGGGTTGTAGTCGAGCATACGCATCATGAAGAAGGAGCGGAAACCTATCCCCCCTTGGCCTTGACTGACCGTCGTCGTTACGGCACAACCGATGTGTCTTTTTATCAACGTCGAGGCGAGGAGACCGAGTGAAACGCCGAGCGATCTATCCGGGCTCGTTTGATCCACCGACGAACGGCCATATCGACATTATCCGACGGAGTCTACAAATCGTTGATGAGGTTATTGTCGCATCTGTGTATAATCCGCAGAAAGACAACTTCGTGTTCACTCCGGAGGAACGGATTGAAATGTTCCAGGAGGAACTCCAAGACGTGGAGGATCGTATTAAATACGATCACTTCCATGGTCTCTTAGTCGATTATGTTGATAGTAAGGATGCGACCATCATTATCAGAGGTCTCCGCGCCGTGTCTGATTTCGACTACGAATTTCAAATGGCGCTGATGAATCGTCACATGAAGCCGCATATTGAGACCATTTTTCTCATGACTGGCGCGGCTCACTTTTATACTGCCGCCCGGCTTGTGAAAGAGATCGCCAGTTTCGACGGGAACGTGGACGGCCTCGTGCCGCCGAATGTGGTGCGACGCCTGAAGGAAAAGTTTGCTAAGAAAACGTAGCCCTTGCCTCTTCCTGTAAACTTCCGATTACAGATAGGGGCGCACTATGTTGCGCCCCTACGTATTTTTACACATGGCAGATCGAGAGAAACCTATGAACCTTGCAAAACGTTTACAGCTCATCAAACCGTCGCCGACCCTCATGGTTACCGTGAAAGTCGCGGCGCTTCGCCGTGAAGGCATTGAAGTCATCGACTTTGGCGCTGGGGAACCGGACTTTGATACGCCAGACCACATCAAAGAGGCCGCTGTGACGGCGCTGAAACAGGGCAAGACGAAATATACTCCGGTCGGCGGCACGGCTGAGCTTAAAGAGGCGATCATAGCAAAACTCCAGCGTGATAATGGCTTGACGTATGCGATGGACGAAGTCATTGCCAATTGCGGCGGCAAGCATACGCTCTTCAACGCGTTCCATGCACTGTTTGAAGAAGGTGATGAGGTGCTAATCCCGGCTCCCTATTGGGTGAGCTATTCCGACATGGTCATTTTGACCGGGGGGCAGCCCAAGCTGTTGATGACTGCTGAAGACACCGGCTTCAAGATCACCGCCGCACAGCTCGAAGCCGCTATCGGTCCACAAAGTAAAGCGCTATTGTTAAACAGTCCATCCAATCCTACCGGCGCAGCGTATACCGAAGCGGAGTTGCGAGAGCTTGCGGACGTGATCGAACGCAGTAATCTCTTGGTGATTTCAGACGATGTGTACGAAAAGTTTCTCTATGATTCGCCTCGGTGTCCGCATTTGCTCAACTTAAAGCCTCATTTACGAGACCGCGTGCTGATCGCCAATTCAGTATCGAAGACCTACGCCAT
The DNA here is from genome assembly GCA_964618735.1 of uncultured Enterobacteriaceae bacterium. Taxonomy (GTDB): domain Bacteria; phylum Desulfobacterota; class Binatia; order Bin18; family Bin18; genus SYOC01. Next base: position 11,063 of record CAZUFQ010000011.1, on the reverse strand, counting down.
GACCGGGTGGCGACTCGGATACGCGGCCGGACCCAAAGATGTCATTAAGGCGATTGAAACCTTGCAAAGCCAGAGCACGTCAAATCCGACTTCGATGACACAGGCGGCAGCGACCGTAGCCTTGACCGGTACGCAAGAGCCAGTGGGAATCATGGCTCAGGAGTTCAAAAAGCGACGGGACTACGTAGTGCAGCGTCTGCGCGCAATGTCAGGCGTTACCTGCACCCTGCCGGAAGGCGCCTTTTACGTCTTCCCAAAGATTTCAGCCTACTTTGGCGCGATGTGGCAAGACAAGCCCATCGCTTCGGCGATGGATTTCTCGATGTATCTTCTGCAGGAAGCGAAAGTGGCGGTGGTGGCCGGAGAAGGATTCGGCGCGCCGAACAATATGCGCATTTCCTACGCCACTTCGATGCAGAATCTGGAGAAGGGGCTTGATCAGATTGAAGCGGCGCTCAAGCGTTTGCGCAGCTTGTAAAAGGGTGACTTCTCCTTAGTGTAGAGGCGCAACATGCTGCGCCTCTACGGGCGCGTCAAAATTTATGAGGCGCGACGATATAGCCGCGCTCTACGTCTCCAAAAATATGGCAGCGTTCTGTTCCCCACCACCAGTAATACAGCGCGAGATACGCACAGAACACTGCATCTAACTGATCCTCGTACGCCTTCAAGGCGCGCCCCTTTTTCGTTAAATGCGTCTCGCTCAACAACGGTTCTGGCAGCGTCAGCGCCGGAGTATTGTTGCGTAAATTAAAGAGATAATGTTGATACCGATGAAATGCGACGAGCCGTTCATGGTGTGGGATCTGCGGCTTAGCTTTGTACTTCAACACTTTGTCAAGTTGAAATAACACAATCATCGCTGGATGAGGATACACCTCAAAGGCTTGACGTATAGACAAACGCGGGGTGAGGACAGGATCATGTCGAATACCTAACGTTTGGAGCTGGGCAAGGACGTCTTCTCCGCGCACTGTTCCATTATTGTATCCAGCAAGCCGTTCGCGATTAGCTGGATGCGCGCCCGCGTGAAATCGCGTGAAGGCTGCATTCAGGGCTTTTTCTCCAGGCCGCTGTCCGGTGCGATTTGGGACTGTCAACGGCGCATCTATCGCGACCACAACGCCTCCAGATGTAGAGACCTGTGCGATGTAAGCGGCAATTTCTTGGTCTGTGTACACCAGTGCTTCTGGCAACGGTTCCACAAGAGAAGCTATATCGCCATGCCAACGCAGCGCCGCCAGCCCTGTGGGGTTGCGACTTGACCAGGCCAAGTCGACGCCGATGAAATGCAGCGTCTCGTCTTGTTTTTTTTTCAATCGCAATTCCTAGCTGTAGCGAGGTCGCTGGCCCGTGTTTTTGTAGACGAAATAATCGTGCAGTATCTGGGCATGATCGAACGCAAGTGGTTCAGGCAGGCTCTGTTCCGTAAACACCGCGGCCTCTGCTGCGTCATCGGCCCCAAGCGGGACCCCCTGAGCTTTGGCGATGAACACCGTAGCGATCGTATGTTGGCGCGGGTCACGATGTGGGTCGGAGTAGACGTGAAGCAGCTCGACTAATCGTACCTTCAGAGAAGTCTCTTCTTGCGCCTCCCGCACGGCCGCATCCTCGGCGGATTCTCCATAATCAATGAAGCCGCCGGGTAACGCCCAGCCCGGAGGCGGGTTTTTTCTACGAATCAATACGATTCCTCCAGTGTCGAGCTCGATGATAATATCAACCGTTGGCGCCGGGTTTCGATAGTGTTCCATGAGGACGAAAGTAGCACATTCTGTTCTGCAAGGCTTCGGTACGGCTTTGCTGGGAGAAAATAATCCGGTATCGTCGCCGTATGACGCCGCTACGTATTGGTCTGATCGGCGCCGGGAAACATGGCAGCCGTTACGCGAAGCATATCGTCGAAGACCTTCCGCAGGCGCGGTTGGTTGCGGTGTGTCGACGGAATCGTCAGGAAGGTGAGCAACTCGCCGCCTCGTACGGGTGCGCTTATTGTGCTGATTTTCGAGACCTTATCTCAGATCCGCGTATCGACGCGATTATTGCCGTTGTCCCGCCTGCATATCACGGAGCAATTGTAGATGCAGGGAGCCGAGCTGGAAAATCTTTTCTTATTGAAAAGCCGTTTGCCGTAAACCTAGCTGAGGCGCATCGCATGCGAGACGTGATCGTCTCGCATGCGATGCGTTGCATGGTTGCGCATACGTTGCGTTTTAATGCGGTCGTGCAAACACTCAAAGCATACGTCCACGAAATCGCCCCTTTGCATTCAGTCTATTTGAGTCAGCGTTTCGAACCTTCGCCGTTAGTGTGGCTTGATCATAAGGCAGAAAGCGGCGGCGGGATTGTGCTGCACACCGGCGTACACAGTTTTGATTTGCTCTATTTTTTTGCTGGCTGCGAAGTGGATACGGTGTGGTGCCAAACGTCTCAAATTGTGACCCATGAGACGGAAGATAATTTTGTCATGATGTGTAGCCTGCACGGGCCGCCGCTCAAAGGCGCAGTCATGGGCTCACGCTCAACCTACAGCCGCTCCGGCCTGATCGAGCTCTCCGGGGAAAAGGGCCAACTCGTAGGAGATCATACTCATGGTTTTGCATATCTGCTGAAAGGGAGTATGCGGATCGAGCTGTCGGTCCCTCCGCCCGTACCAACCGTACGAGAGACAGTGCAGGCATTTGTGGCGAGCATACAAAACGATGCGCCGTTTCCTATCACGGTAGATGATGGCGTCCGCGCCGTGGCCATCGCAGAGGCGTGTTATCGGTCGGTCAGTACGGGAAAGACAACGGCTGTGGAACTATGACGCTGAAACAGAACATGGGGCGGTAAAAGCGGGAGAGCCAGGGGAGGAGTATGTGAAGGAAGCGCCTAATCACATGTGACAGCGAGCTCTTCCAGGACTGTTTTCCAGCCTAGTCTTCCTCCCCATACTAGACCAAGAAGACTTAAGATCACCTCTCCGGTGCCTAATAGATGGCTGTTGGGGGAAAAGGTTCCTGCCCATTCTTCGATCCCAATCCAGAAGACATACAGAGCAAGGACGCTGATTGCTGCGGCGATATACAATTTTGCCAATCGTATAGTCATGCAAATCTCCTCTTTTTTCATGAGGCTGGCAGCTTTATAACCTCATGATCTCCTAATTTTCGTTTCCTGTGCGCTCATAGTGAGAGCAACAAGTCCGGCCCCAACAAGAATGCCGCAGAACAACTGCAGCGTCGCCCATTGGGCGCCCATGAGTTCTGTTAGGACTGCTTGTCCAGGAAAGAGGTTGCTTAGAAGCAACCCTCCTCCTACCACCAAGGCAACGCCGCCAACAAGGCGAACAGGATTCATAGGGTGCTCCTCTCCCGCTGACAAGAGAGCAAAGCTCGGACCAAAAGGAATGCAAAAAACCTTAAGAGATCCACCATTACCTGAGCAACCTACGGGGCATCTTGGTTCTTTTGCCATCGGCGTGTTGCATTTTGCCCCGCGCTTCACGTCCACTAGAACATTATTCTTCGTTTGTTATGGGTCCGATTTGGCAATGGCGCACAGAGTGGCATTACTCTTGAATAACGATAATCGCGAGATTCGTTGTCGTGGAAAGAAGAAAATTCGGAATTGCGGAAATGCAGAAATCATGCGAGGACAGAGAAGTATCGCATAAACAGGAAAGTGATCTTCAGCCAATGACGACGAGCTTAGGAAATAAACTCACTTGGTATTTGCTGGTGGGCGTGCTTCTGGTGATGGGGCTCGATATGTATTTCAGCCTCAAGCGCACGCGCGCCAATCTGGTGATAGATGTGTGGCGCGAGGTGGATGCGATTAGCCGGACCTTGCGGGTATCCCTGGAAAAAACCGGCAATGAGCCGGAGCGGTATTTTGCCCAACTTGCTCCTGAAATCAGTGACTTTGAAAATGTACTGGGTGTAGCCTTTTACGATCGCTCGGGCCATCTTGTGACGATTTCTCCTCCACTCCAGGGACGGCGATTGCCGGAGGTCGATGTTCAATCCGTGATACTGAGCAAGACTTCTGCTGACGGTTTCTATACGCAGGGGACGAAGCGCCGCTACTATCGCATCGAACCGATTGTGAGTACGACAGGAGAAGGAATTGCCGCTTTTGTCGTTATCGGCGACTTTCCTTTCATCACGCGGGAGTTACGGGGGCGAGTGCTGCAAGCGGTGTTGACCACGCTGATGTTATTAGTGGTCTTGTCTGTCATCGTGTCGGCCATGATTCATGGCAGTATTACTGTGCCGTTGCGCGCTTTTACCAACCGGATTGAGGAGATCGGCGCAGGGCATTTTGACCAACGATTGCGCTTCACACGCCGTGATGAAATTGGTCGTCTCGCCCAAGCGTTTGATCAGATGTGCGGCCATCTGGAACGCGCCTATCAGCAACTCGTTACAGAAGGAGAAGAGAAGGTGCGCCTTGAGCGCGCCTTGCGTCACTCTGAGACCTTGGCGGCTCTCGGCCAAATGGCGTCCCGTCTCGCTCACGAAATCGGCACCCCCTTGAACGTGATTCAAGGGCGCGCTGAGCAGCTCTTACGGCGAACGACGTTGGAAGAAAAAGATCGCGTCTTTGTCAATGTGATTGTGTCGCAGACCGAGCGCATCAGCGGCTTTATTCGTCAGCTGCTCATGTTGGCTCGCCGACCAGAGCCGCAACTACGCCCAGTCAACATTAATGACATCGTACGGCGTGCGTGGGAGATCGTAGACAATCGAGAACGAACGGATGGCGTTAATACAGTCCTCGACTTGGCGGACACCGTGCCGCCGATTCTTGGCAACCCCGAGCAACTGCTCCAAGTGGTGTTAAACCTCAGCATCAACGCCCTTCAAGCTGTGGGTCTCGCGGGGCGTGTCACGGTGCGCACCCGCGTACGCGTAAACGGCGAGACGGCGCGGGGAGAAAAAGTGGAACTCGAAGTGGCGGATACCGGACCGGGCATCACACTTGCAGAACAAGCCCGAGTGTTTGAACCCTTCTTCACGACGAAAGGCCTGGCGGGCGGCACGGGCTTAGGCTTGGCGATCTGCCGCGAGATCGTGCTGAACCATCATGGGGAAATTCGTGTGGAGAGCGCAGAAGGGAGCGGCGCGCGCTTTGTCGTTTCCTTTCCTGCAGCGTCTACGACAACGAATCAACTGATGGCCTCGGCGAGTCCGCAGAAGGAGGACCGGCATGGCAACAGGATTACGTAAAACCCGAGAACTTGTGCTTGTGCTTGATGATGAGCGGGAGATGGGCGCCTTTCTCGCCGATCTCTTGACAGAGGAAGGGTACGTGGTCGAAACCTATCAGCAGGGGGAAGCCGCGCTCGCCGCACTAGAGAAGGGGGGTGCGGATTTACTCATCACGGATTTAGAAATGAAAGGCATGCGTGGGCTGGAGGTGTTGCGTGCAGCCAAGCAACGTGATCCACATCTGGCGATCGTGATGATCACCGCGTTCGGCACGATCGAGAGCGCTGTCGAAGCTATGCGATTGGGCGCATTCTATTACCTGACCAAACCCTTTAAGACTGCAGACTTATTACTTGTTGTTGAGCGCGCGCTCGAAGAACGCCACCTCCGCACTGAGCTGCGCCGTTTACAGCATGAAGTGGAAGCTCATTATCATTTTGACAAGATTATTGGGAAAAGCGCCGCCATGCATCGCGTGTTCGCCCTGGTCGATCGCCTTAAAGACAGCACCATTAACGTGCTGCTCACGGGGGAGAGCGGCACAGGGAAAGACTTATTAGCGCGGACGCTCCATTACCATAGTGCGCGCGCGCACGTGCCAGTTGTACCCGTGAATTGCGCAGCGATTCCCGAACAACTGCTGGAAGCGGAATTGTTTGGCTATATGCAGGGCGCGTTTACGGACGCGCGGAAAGACAAGAAAGGGCTCTTTGCCGAAGCGCATCGGGGCACGCTTTTTCTCGATGAAATCGGAGAGCTGCCCATGCTGCTGCAGACGAAATTACTGCGAGTCATTGAAGACAAAGAAATCCGGGCGCTGGGCTCGACCAAAGGCGAAAAGGTGGACGTTCGGCTCATTGCTGCGACGAATCGGGATCTCCATCGGGCCGTGCAAGAGGGCGCTTTTCGCCAAGATCTCTACTATCGTCTCAATGTCGTGGATATTCGTTTGCCGCCTCTGCGCGAGCATCCAGAGGATATCTCGCTGCTCATCCAACACTTTGTGAGCACCTCAACGCACGCTTCGCGCGTGAAACGGTTCTCTTCCGAAGCCTTGCGTGCGCTGCTTAACTATCCCTGGCCAGGGAATGTCCGCGAACTGGAGAACGTGATAGAACGCGCTCTGGTGCTCTGTCAGGGAGAAGAGATTACTCCGAACGATCTTCCCGCTCATCTGACGGGAAGCAAACCACATCTGTTGACGCTTCAGGACGCCTTGCTCCGCCGCCGCTCGCTGAGTGATATCGAACGTGAATACATGTTGCTTGCGCTTGAGTTCACGGAAGGTAGAAAGAAAGAAGCTGCGGAATTGCTCGGTATCGATCGCAAGACGCTCTACCGCAAGCTGGAGGAATACGGCAGGACAGGAGGAGAATGAACTGAGAATAAGAACCGGGCATAGCTCATTCCGGTGAGAGACGACTAAACCGCCATTTGACAAGGGGTGGAGTAATGAGCGTCGTGACAATCACCATAATCACGACCACTCCATAGGTAGCAGAATCGATCACCGACGCGCCCTGGAGCGTGAGGCTAGCGCCAATACCGGCAAAGATAAGCCCCACTTCTCCTCGGGGAATCATGCCGAGTCCTACCACGATCCGATCGACCCCACGCTGCAACACGCCAAGGGAACATGCTTGTTTACCGAGGATGGCGGCGATCGTGAGACACGCGGCGAAGCCGAAGAGATCACTGTGCGTAAAATCCGTGACATTCACCCGCGCGCCCATGGTCACAAAGAAAATGGGGACGAGGAATCCGATCAGGGGAGCAACGAGTTCCTCAATCGTGACGTCTCCTTGCTTTGCGGCGAGATGCCCATAGTGCACCGGCTCAAGAATCAAGCCAGCCGTGAACGCGCCGACGATGGGAGCAAGCCCGACGAGCCCCGCCACGTAAGCGAAGCCGAAGCAGAGAATCAAACTGACGGCCAACAAAATCCCTTGGCTTCTGAGCTGCGCTACGACTCGGAAGCAGACTGGCATGATTGTGCGCCCTACGGTCGCGGCGACGAGTAAAAAGCCTAATGAGAGTCCGATCACCCAAGCAATCGATCCGAGAGCGAGACTAGAGCCCGCCTCGGCCGCAGTGATGATTCCGCTTACTATAGCTAACACAAGGAGCCCCAACACGTCATCGATAACCGCTGCGCCGAGGATGATTTTTGCTTCGTTGCCGCTCACACGCCCCAGATCAGTCAGGACCCGCGCTGTAATCCCGACGCTCGTGGCCGTGAGGGTGGCTCCAAGGTAAACATGAACAAGGGTGTCAGCATTGGGAGTGAAGAACGCGCCAACGCCCCAGCCTAGAAAGAAGGGTATAAGAACGCCTAGCAAGGCGACGAACAGCGCTGAGCCTCCGACCGTGAGCATCTCGGGTACGGTCGTATGCAGCCCAACTTCAAAGAGCAACAGGATGACGCCTAATTCGCTCAGAATGGTCAAGACTTCGTCCTTCTTGACAAAGGAAAATCCTTCGAAGCCAAAGAGCGGCAGATTGCCAAGCACGATGCCCACACATAATTCCCCCAGCACCTCGGGCTGGCCTAAACGCACCATGACATCGCCGCCTAACTTGGCCGCGAGCAGAATGATGGTAAGGGCAAAGAGTTCCGCCAACACTGGACTGGCATGCCCGCCGTGCGCAGTGTTCGTGTCTGCGAGCGCCAGTATAGGGGCAAACAATAAAAGAAATAGCATGACGCTGCAGAGCCAGTGCCGCCAGTGCTTGTTATTCCTCGTATGGAATTGCATCTGCTCATTCACCTTCCTCTCGCTGCAAAGCAATCAGGCAAGAATAATCAGGCGCAAGAAAAGGGCAAGCCTTGAGCTGTGCACAGCTAAGATAATGTGTCTGCAGTTTGTACAGAGTTCTCTCATTGACTTGGAATACCTTGTCATTTGAAGGATGAATAAGAATTCACTTCTGAACGTCTATTCAAAAAGAAATGAGGAGCAACGCAACGGTCACGAATCTCAGCCGCTACCAACGGCGAAAAGAAAAAACAAAGCAGGACATCCTTATTGCGGCACGGAAAGTTTTGGCGGAAAAGGGTTATCACAATACCAAGATCATCGACATTGCAGCGGCTGCTGATATTGGGGTTGGAACCTTTTATTTATATTATCAAACAAAAGATGCGCTCTTTCTTGAATTGATCGAAGAGACGGCGCGATTGCTCAAAGAGGATATTGAGCGGGCAAGGGCCACTGTTGAGGGCGCTATCAAAAAACTACGCGCCGCACATCTCGCTTTTTTTTCTTTCGCTCAGGAAAATCGAGAGCTGCTGAAAATTATCTTTGGTCACGGCAATACATTTAACGAACTATTGCGCCAAGTTTACGCTGTGTTCATTGCCGATGCGGCGGAAAGAGTTACCGAAGGAATAGAACAAGCTGAGTTTCGTTCGGTCCCGCCTTTCATAGTTGCGAATGCGTTGGTGGGAATGTCCGCCCAGGTGGTGTCGTGGTGGATTGATCAGACCGAGCCTTCTGTCGAAGAGATGGCTGCAGCCCTGACAGATTTTGTTCTCCAGGGGATTGCACACACCCCTGATGCGCTTTGATTTTTGGTTTCCCCGGTCCGGAGGGTTCCCTCCTTTTCCCGCCGGACCTCCTGAGGGGGGTGTTCTCCCCCACCCCCCTCTCACCTTTTTTCTTCCTCATTTCTAACATACTCTTCTTTTCATGCGTATGACGAGTGTCGACAACGACGATAAAGAACGGCTTATTTTTTCAGATGTAGATCGTATTCCTGTCCATTTGCTCTCGGGGTTTCTTGGCAGCGGGAAAACAACTTTGTTGCAACGGCTGCTCGATCACTGTCTAACCCAAGGGCTTAAGCCGGCGGTCATGATGAATGAGTATGGCGAGGTCAATATCGACGGGGCCTTGCTGCGTGGACAGGGTTACTCCGTGCGAGAAATGACGAATGGATGCATCTGTTGCACGATTGGCGGCACGTTGGGGTTGGCGCTGCAGGAAGTAGCGAGTCTCAAACCTGATGTGATCTTTATCGAAGCCACCGGGTTAGCTGATCCCGTTGAGCTGATTGATCAGGCGACCAAGGAAGATGTGCTTCCCCTGGTTCGTTTGGCTTCGCTCATTGCCGTACTCGATCCTGTGAATTTTTCTCGCCTGGCCGAAGAACTCCACTCTGGCATCCGCCAGCAAACGGAATTGGCGGATGTCGTAATCGTCAATAAAAGCGATCTAGCGGATCCAGCAACTCTGGATGCTATGGCCGATCAGGTGCGCGCGCTTAATCCCCGTGCGACTCTTTTTATTACGCAGAGAGGGGTGATCGATTATGATCAGCTCCTCAGCAGAACGGGAGAAATTTCGCCGCCTGTTCTGCCGCATCGTCGCGTTTTGGTGCACGACCACTTCCACACCCTGACTGTTCTCTGTGATACGCCGCTTGTACGCGAACGCTTTGAAACTTTAATGCGCATGTTACCCGAAACTGTTTGGCGAGCGAAAGGCTTTGTGCGCTTCGACGGTTCCGACGAGCAATGGATGTTTCAATCCGTGTTAGGGGATTTTGCTATCGAATGGATCGATCTCTTGCCTGAACCTCCTGAGCACGTGGTGTTTATTGGTAAAGGGTTCGATCGAGTGGCGCTCCAGCGCGCGGTGATAAGTTGCGCTGCGAGTTTGGCGCTTGAAGGGCAGGGGTAGAAGAGCCAAAGGGTAAAAGAAAACAGTTTTCTTCCTCCTCACCTATGCCATTTCTTTCCTTTCTTTTTTCCCTATTTTCTTCGGTATCCCTCCGATACCTTTCTGTTGTATTCAGGAGGGGAATTTGCTACTGTCCCGGCAAGAAGTCGATATCTGGATTGTACCGGTCGTTGGAGTGAGTTGGTTCGAGAGTGATCAGGCCCCTGGAACCCGCTCATGGGTTGGAGGGGCCTCTTGTTTTTCACACTCCACGGAGGTGAGTAATGGCAATGAAACTTTTTGTTGGCAACCTTCCGTTCAGCACTTCAGACGCCGACTTGAAAGCGTTGTTCAGTCAGGCTGGCGAGGTTGCTTCGGCGAACGTCATTATGGACAAGTTTACTGGACGTTCCCGTGGATTCGGATTTGTTGAAATGGACGATGTAAACGAAGCGCAAGCCGCCATCGAACGTTTCAACGGCTATGAAATGCAAGGACGACCGTTGACCGTCAACCAAGCAAAGCCGCAAGAACCGCGCGCAGGAGGTGGTCGGCCAGGCGGTGGTGGTAGAGGTGGTTTCCGTGGAGGCGACCGAGATCGTGACCGAGACCGCGATCGACGCTGGTAACAGTCACCGATTGGTGATTGTACAAGTGCGATGACACACTAACGTATTGCACTTATCGTAAGTGTAATTAGATATCTGCAAAGAGCGGCGGTTGTTCAAAAGTGTTCTTTGGCAAAAGCGAGAATGGTTTCCAGAGACCTCACTCCGCCGCAAGGAGAAATTTCATTGAGCGTACGACTGTATGTTGGTAATTTGCCGCCGCGCCTTTGTTTTCCTGAATTGGAAGATCTTTTCACTCCTTTTGGAGCGTTGGTGTCCGCCGAACTGATGACTGATCCCACCACTGGGCGCTCTCGAGGATTTGCTTTTGTGGAGATGGAATCGAATGACGCCGCTCGCACTGCAATCTCTGCTCTGAATGGATCAGTTCTTGACGGGCAAACCTTAACTGTCAATGAGGCAGGAGCTGGACGAGATGTCGGCGGAGCACCGCGTCGTAGCGCAGAGCGTCCCTCTTTTGTCCGTCCTAGCGGCGACCGCCCCGCTTCATCTCCTAGTCCGGGAAGACCCCCTATGAGCAGCGGCAGCGGAGTGCGCTTATTTGTTGGTAATCTACCCTATAACGCTGGTCCAGCGGA
>CAZUFQ010000010.1:0-21705 GCA_964618735.1 uncultured Enterobacteriaceae bacterium | reverse complement strand
TACTGCTCAGCTTCGTCGAGCTGGCCCCGGATCTGGGCGATTAGCCCCAGGTTGCCCAACGCAACGGCCTGTCCTTCCAAGCTTCTTAACTGCTCACTGAGCTCTAAGGTTTGGTGAAAATACTGCTCAGCTTCGTCGAGCTGGCCCCGGATCTGGGCGATTAGCCCCAGGTTGCTCAGCTGAGAGGCCTGGCCATCCAACCGGCCTAACTGCTGATAGATTGTTAACGCCTTCCGCTGCAAGCGCTCAGCTTTGTCAAGCTGACCACGGATACGGTAAATCAGCCCCAGGTTGCCCAATGCAACGGCCTGTCCTTCTAAGCTTCCTAACTGCTCACTGAGATCTAAGGTTTGGTGGAAATATTGCTTAGCCTTGTCGAGCTGGCCTCGGGTGCGGTAGATCAGCCCCAGGTTGCCCAACGCAACAGCTTTGACCGCTTTGTCATTCGGCGCGAATTCCAGCAACTGTTGATATTGCTTACTGGCGGAATTGAGGTCGCCACGCAGCCGGTAAATATGACCAAGTTTGTTGGTAGCGTCGAGGTCATTGGGGTGCGTCGCCAGAATCTGGCGAAGACACTGCTCAGCGCGCTCGATTTCGCCTGATACATAGGCCACCGCCGCGCGCTCGCGCAGCAGTGCGATTACGTCAGGTAGTTTCTCATCCAACTGTTGATCTAAGAACGCACCTAAGGCTTTGGGATCGGCTTTTTGGCGCAATTCAGCGAGGGCTTCGCTAGCGGCCTCGTCGCCTTTGGCTTCAGCTTGCGCGGCGCGTTGCAGGGCGGCTTCAAGCTGAGCGCGCAAAGTCTCGTTCTGCGCCTGTAGTTCTTCGTTCTGACCGCTCAACCTGTCGATCTCTTGTTCGTGCAATCGTTGTGGAGCCTGCGCCAGGAGCTGACTAACCATGTCTTTCAGCTCTTGCGTTTCTCCCAAAAGCTCCTGATGTCGGCGCTCGGCGGCCGACTCCATAGCCGCCAATCGGGTACTCGTTTGCTCCAGATGTTGTATGGCCTTGGAAAGAAGAGCGCGTTCCTCCTGTGTCAATTGCGTCTGCGGCATTGCACGGAGCGTCGCCAGCACCTCGCCCATAAAGTTTAGATGCAACGCGGCATAGGCCCGGCCCTCGGTGGCGAAGTCTTTCTTTAACTCGGTGCGAATGGCGTCCCACAGCTGTTCGTGCAGCCGCCGAGCCAGCAATTGCTCGGTGGCGTCTTCGAGTCCGGCCTCGCAGTGACGATTGAGCCGTGCGACTAGCCGCTGCCAGTCTTCTCCCTTGCCGACGGGTGGTAATGCTTGGTCTTGCGCAGCATCGGTGAGCAGTTGTTTCACATCGGGTGATGCGATGTCGGGCAGTTCTTGTTGTTCAATGAGTTCGACAAATGCCTTGGCGACTTGCGTGGCGAAGCGCTCTACTCTCTTTCGTTCTGCCTGCTCAAGTGTGGTTGTTTGCCGTGCGCACTTCGCAATTTCTCTAGCCATGGCGTCGCCCACTAAACGGAGCAAGTCACTGTTCACATCCGGGCGAGTGGGGTCAGCTTCGCGGCAGTCAAAGAATTTCGCTACAAAGTTTGAGACGAGATTACCGCCCACACCGCCAACCGCGCTTGCGGTGGCAACTGTCATCGCCCACTCTTTCGGGAGGTACAATGGCAGCACGACACCCGCGGCGACCGCGCCGAGGCTGGTCAAGAGGTGTTGTGTAGCAGGGCGTTGCAGCCAGTTACTCATCTGAGTTCACCGGCGTCGATAGTAACGTGACAGATGGGACGTTGTAAAGAGTTTTTGATTGTCCGGTGCGCAAGCGCCCCCTACACCTGGCCCTTCTGTTCTTTCACCAAGCCCCTCCCCGACGATGAATCGTCGGGCTACACGACAACGCCCGGTCAACCGGGCTCTCGGCAGATGTCTGTCCTTCCTGAGGGGGCTTCAGCCCCCGTTGTTTCGTAGCCCGGAGTCTTTAGCTCCGGGCAGAAGTGAGGGAGCATCAGGTTTCCAACAACATCGTTCCTGGGAAGGGTTCAATTTTCAACTGAGCAGCTTCAACTTATTCTTCGCGCTCTTGCCGATCTTGGTCCGTCCATACTTCTCGGCGAGAAACTCCAACAGCCCTTCGCCCAGGACTTGCTCTTCCCCTGCGCGTTCCGCGAAACAAAACCCCAGATAAAATAAGTCGTCTGGTTCGAATGCTTTCTCCTTCTTTAATGATTCAAGAAGCGGAAAGGTGGAGGCGCGATAGAGAGCGGAGAAGAAATCGAGGGTAGGGTCTTGCCGGTGCGCATTGGGGCCCAGCGTGTGGGTGTGTAACTTAAACTGGGCCACGGCGAAGCGAAATCGGTCTTCCGACGTACATTGCGGGAACTCTCTCGCAGGCAAGAAGAATCGCACCGCTTCGCGATACTTTTTGCTTTTGACTAGTTGAGTCGCCCGGGAGGCGAGCTGCTCGTAGGTATAGTCGGCGTCGGCGCTTTTCATGACATGGAGAAAGGCGTCTCGCATCCGTTCTTCTTCTCCTTCAATGGCCTCTTGCAGGCGTTTCCACATCCCTTCGAGCTGATCTTTCCGCCATTTGCCTTCGTAGGTTGGTAAGATGTCGGCAATCGCCCAAGCCGTGCGTGCGTCCTGACTGCTTAAAAACTCTTTCGTGAGCGCAGTGCGCGCGGTAGGCATTTTGCGCAACGCGCGGGCGGCGGCCTCGCGACGCGCCACATCATCATCTCTCAATTGTTGGAGCAGGGTTTTCACAACCGTGGGCGAGGCAAACTCACCAAGTTTCCTCAGAGCAAATTTTTGGACGGGGACATGGGTGCTGTCCACTAAGCGCGAGAGGTAGGGTTGCGCCTCTTCCGGTAGGGGATGAGCGTCGAGCAATTCGAGAGTGAGTCGCACCACGTCGGAGTAGTCTTTCTCTTCTGTAATCTCCAGGAGTTTAGCGAGTTCCGCTTTCTGTAACTGTTGCTCACGTAGGCAATGGAGCAAGGCGACCAGGGCGTGGAAGCGCAGGCTGGGGTGGTGATCTGTTCCGACAAACTGGAACAACCACCGCCGCGCCTGGGGACGGCCGAGTTGCCCGAAAATACGGATTGCGGAAATGAAGGCGGAACGTTGCGTATGTTCGTCCAGCGACAGAGCAAACGTTTCACAGGCGCTATACAAGCTCTCTTGCTCTTTTTCTTCGAGTCCGCGCAGGATGGGGGTAAGCAAGTCACAGACTGTGCGGTTGCATTCAACATCGTTCCTCGCCAGGATTTGGAACAGCCCTGGCCACGCGGCTGGGCTGCGTACTGCCAGGAGCACGCGCGCACTATTGATCTGACGCGTGCGGCTTCCATCGGAGAGGCCTTGCAGGGTGGGCCGGATCGCCGCCTGACCGAAGGAGGCGAGTAAACGCACCGTTCGATCTTGTAGGTCTTTGTCCGAATCCTCAAGCAGGGGCGGCAACAGGGCGAGCCCGGTTTTAGGGCGAGCGTCTTCAAAATACCGCAGCGCGTAGTCTTTGAGGACTGGATTCGCCTGGGACAACAGCTGCCCTGCGACGTCGACTATGCGTTCATCCTGTCGCTGCAACGCGCCAAGCACTAGCAACGCCGCGCACCGACGTTCGATGGTCCCTTCTTGGACGAGGGTTACTAGGTCATCGAGGACTACGTCTTTGGCAGGCACGGTGATTACTCCTCTGACCTTTTTCACTCGTTACTCAGCACTCAGCACTTTACTATGCTTTCGCACTTGGCCGGCTTGACACTGCCTCATACCAGCGGGCGAGGTTCTTCTGTTCAGGAGCAATTTTAATTTTTGACACACGCCCAAAATCGACTGCGCACAAGGCCGTGATGTCAGCAATCGTGTAGCGGTCGCCAGCAATAAACGGTCGGTCCGCGAGCGCCCCATCGAGCCACACGAGAAAACTTTCAGCGTTTTTCTTCTGCACCTCGGCGTATTCCGGCACTTGCAAAATACGCCCTTTGAAGAACTCATGGCGTTGTCGAAAGGCGTCGGCGGCGGGCAGCAAGAGCCCAAGTTCCATACGTCGCTGCCACATTGTGACCACAGCTTTGTCTTTAGCGTCCACACCCATAAGGGGCGGTTGCCGATGCAATTCTTCAAAATACTGGCAGATCGCCACGGACTCGGCAATGTACGTTCCATCCTCCAATTCGAGTACAGGTACTGTGCCCATCGGGTTTTTCTCACGGAACTCGGGGCCGCGGTTCACCGCATTCCCAATGTCAACTTGCTCATAAGGAATTTGGATGCCTTTCTCGGCGAGAAAAATACGGACGCGGCGAGGATTAGGCGCCGTATTGCTGTCGTAAATTTTCATGTTGCCCTCCTGGTTTGTGATGGTACTACTCTATGTCGGGTGGTTCTTCCGGGCTAGTACCCAAGCTTGCGATCAAGTACAACGTATGACGCAAAACGCGGAGCAAGAGCGGGCAGTCTTTGTCGTGCTTCCGCTTTGAAAACGTCGTTAGTCAAAAGAAAAGGAGTGACGCTATGCTCAAGATCCACGGCGCTAATGTCTCCCCCTTTGTGAGGAAAGTGCGGGTGTACTTGGCCGAGAAAAATATTCCCTACGAACTAATCCCCGTGAATCCCTTTGCTGCCGGGCCCGAATATCGGAAGCTCAGTCCTCTGGGCAAGATTCCGGCGATGCAAGATGGTGACGTGACACTGGCGGATTCATCGGTGATCTGCGCCTATCTGGAACGAAAAAATCCCCAACCCGTGCTCTTTCCCACTGATCCCGCCGAATATGGCAAGGCGCTGTGGTTCGAGGAATACGGCGATGGAGGCGTGACGATATTGACTGCGGGGATCTTTCGTCAGCGGGTGGTGAATCCGCTCTTTCTCAAACAGCCGACCGATGAGGCAGTTGTGCAAGCGACCATTGAGAAAGATGTTCCTCAAATCTTCGGTTATTTGGAAAGTCAGCTGAGCGACAATGCGACCGCGCTGGTGGGCGGCAAATTCTCGATCGGCGACATCGGTATTGCCACACAGTTTGTGAACCTGCGTCACGCGAAGTTCACGGTTGACGCGAGCCGGTGGCCGAAGCTGGCGAAGTATATCGCCAACGTCCATGCGCGTCCCTCGTTTAAAGCGGTGATTGACGAAGAAGAGGCGATGTTTAAGCCGAAGTGATGAGACTAACTACGGCGTATGTTCCCCTCACCCGCAGCCGCTCCGCGTCTGCCGCCCTCTCCCCCAAGGGGCGAGGGAAAGAGTGAGGGGATTAGTTGGGAACCAAGAACAGGAGGGATTATGCCGGAATTTCAAACTATTCTTTACGAAAACCCAGCCGAACACGTCGCCCGGATCGTGCTGAACAAACCGGAAACCCGTAACTCGCAGGATACCCAGCTGCTCTACGAGTTGAACGACGCTTTCGATGTTGCCGCTCAAGACAACAACGTCAAGGTGATTATTCTCGCCGCAAACGGTCCGCATTTTTCCTCGGGTCACGATTTACGCGAAAAGAATTCGTACGAGAAAATGTCCGAGTTCCGTACGGTCGGCACTTGGTGCGGTTTTACCTGCGCGGGCGCCGAGGCGCAGATGGCGCGCGAGAAAGAAATCTATATCGGTTTTAGCGAACGCTGGCGCAATGTACCTAAACCCACCATCGCCGCTGTACAAGGCAAGGTTGTCGCTGGTGGGCTTATGTTGATCTGGCCTTGTGACATCATCGTCGCCAGCGACGACGCGCAATTTTGTGACCCGGTCGTGAGCTTTGGCATCGGCGGCGTAGAATTCTTTCAACACCCGTGGGAAGTGGGAGCGCGAAAAGCCAAGGAAATGCTCTTTACGTCGGATTGGCTCTCCGTCGAAGAGGCAAAACAACTAGGTATGGTCAACCAAATCGTACCGAAAGAGAAACTACAAGACGCTGTGTTAGAGATGGCGCAGAAGATTGCGAAGAAATCGTTATTCGCGCTCAAATTGACCAAAGAAGCAGTGAACGTCGCGCAAGATGTCCAGGGCCGCGCCCAAGCCATGCAGACGTCTTTTGCTCTGCATCAACTGGCGCATACGCATTGGTCGAAACTGTACGGCATGTTGATGGACCCGAGCGGCCTCCCGCCGGAAACGCAGAAAGCGTTAGGGATGAAGATTGAGAAGAAGTAGAAGGGCGCACGGGGAGAAGCAAGGTCTCCTCTTCTCCCCATGAAAAGATGAGGTGTTATGGACTCGAAATTCCTGCGCGCCGACGAGCTTGGTATACGCCTGGAAATTGTTGCAGGGCTGCCGATTTGGGAGCCGCATCCGCTCTATCGACACCAGAAAGCCATTGACCGGATACGATCAACCATTCAAAGAAATGGGTCCGACCCGCACCACATCCAGTGTGACTGGGTGCACTTCTCCAACGTATATGTGAGCTTCCCTGACGGTTCGTTGAAACGACCAGACATCGCCATCTTTTGCCAAGAGCCGCCAGAAGACGATGAAGCGATCAAGCTTATCCCTGAAGCCGTAATCGAGATTGTTAGCAAAGGCTATGAAGCGAAGGATCTGGAGATCGGTCCGCATTTTTATCTGTCTCAAGGTGTAAAGGACGTTATTGTCTTCGATCCGTATACCTTGCTGGTGCTACACGTGCGCCGCGATTACACTACGCGTCAAGTCTCCCCTGTAGACATTGCTTTGGAATGCGGTTGTAAATGTATTGTATAGCGGCATGAGACTAGACCGACGTTTACAGCTGCGATTTGGGACAAGCGTATGATCAAGCAATGTCGAGAGTGCCAGCGTGAAGTGAGCGAGCAGGTGTTTTCCTGCCCCTACTGTGGAGCGCCACTTCCCACCAGAACGAACTGGGACGGCTTTGGCTTCGAGTACAAATCGTCTATGCGCTTCTTTGGTTTACCTCTTCTCCATGTTTCTTTCAAATATCGGCCAAATCGTACCCCTGTGCCTGCCAAAGGGATTGTTGCGATCGGGCAGTTTGGCATAGGCGTCCTTAATATCTCTCAATTCGGGGTGGGCTTCTTCAGCCTTGGCCAGTTTACTATTGCTGTCTATGCGATTGCACAATTCGCCTTTGCTTATTCTTTGATCGCACAGCTCGGAGTGTACCTGCATCATGGCTATGGACAATTTGTGAGGAACCTTTTTGACCTGCTAGAAAACTTCTGACTCTTAGCCTGCGAGTAGGATGAGGAATGAACACAAAGACACAACGCCAGATCATCGCCATTGGCGGCAGCGGGTTTCTGACCGACGTGCAGGCCCGAGAACTAGACCGTTACGTTATCGGCCAAGCACGGTCGCCGGAGCCTGCAGTGTGCTTTATTCCAACTGCGAATGGCGACTCGGACGCCTCGTTGTTACGGTTCTACACCATCTTTTCTCAATTGCCTTGTACGTTATCTCACCTGGTGTTCTTCCGTCGCACGCCGCGAGACTTGCGCTCGTTGCTGCTGAGCCAAGATGTGATTTATGTCGGCGGCGGGAATACGCGCAGTATGTTAGCGGTGTGGCGTGAATGGGGGCTTCCGGAGATTTTACGCGAAGCTTGGGAGTCTGGCATTGTGCTTGCCGGACGCAGCGCCGGCGCTATATGTTGGTTTGAGCAAGGCGTGACGGATTCGCTTGCTGACGTGTTGGTCTCGCTCGATTGTCTCGGCTTTCTGCCTGGCAGTTGCTGTCCACATTATGATGGTGAGGCTGATCGCCGCCCGTTCTATCATCAATTGTTGCTCGACCAAAAAATCATTCCCGGCATTGCCATTGATGACGGTGTTGGGGTGCATTTTATCGATACTGAGCCCTTTCGGGTGGTGACGCCGCGGGAGAACGCTGGCGCGTATCGGGTTGCTGTGGTGGACGGACAAGCGCAAGAGACGCCGGTGCTGACGGAGGTCGAACACTTGGCGAGCGAGCGCTGATCCGCTAAATTTTGTAGCCAATTCTCGTCGGAATAAAAATCATTTTTGTTTACACTGGACAAGATGCTCCCGCCTATGGTAGTGTCTGTCCGTGGCTAGTGGACGGCAATTCCACTGGTCGTGAACCTTGCCCCCATAGACAACAAGATAGAACAGTAACGAAAGGATGCGTTTCTGTGCCTACTTCTCCCACCACTATTTTCAGCGTCTCTGTCATTGCGTAGCTCGTCTCGATTGTTCCCACGAGATTCTAGGAGGTTACGATGGTAAACGTCATCTTGCCCGGAACCTATATTACTGTGCGCGACGAAGGCCTCATTAGCGTCGGCGGAATCAGCACGGGCAACATTGGGATTGTTGGCTCGGCTGTTGAGGGAGATATCAACAAGGTGTTTACCCTCAGCAGCTTGACTGATGCAAAAGATATTTTCGGACCTAAACCTCCGCCAAAGACTTACACCAATGCGGACACCGTGACGTTGCTGAAGGCGATGGAACTGCTGTTCGCCAACGGCGCCAGCACGGTCTACGCTGTCCGCGCCGCAGATGATACGGCTGATAAATACGGCGTCGCCTTGGCGTTGCTCGAAAATGAGATTGTCAACATTGTCCTTTTAGCCGGGCAAGATGCAAGCAAAACCGATATGGTCGTCAAGCTCACGGCCCATCTGGCGACCACGGAAAATATCCAGCGAGAACGGGTCGCCATTATCGGCAGTAACGGCGCAACCGATGTTGATAAGATCGTCGCGGCGAAGGTAGTCAACGATAGCGGTCGAGTCGTGTATGTCGCTCCCGGCGTGAACGTTACGAAACGCGACCCCGCTACTGGTCAAGAAACGACGACCACCCTGTCGGGCGCCTATACTGCCGCTGCGGTCGCGGGGTTAATTTCTTCTGTCCCCGTGCAAACAAGTCCCACAAACAAGACCATCAACGTGTCCGCCCTTGCGACCCGGTTTAATCATGGTCAACTCGAGAAGCTCGTCCAGGCCAACATTCTCGCTGTTGAACAACGTGAAGGGTATCGCGTGGTCAGGGGCGTCACCACTTCAACGAATGTGGCCTGGCAACAAATTACCACGCGCCGGATTGTGGACTACGCTATCTATGGGGTGCGGGCGGCATGCAATCCATACATTGGCAAGCTCAATAATGAGCGGGTGCGCGGCGCCATGAAAGCCACACTGGATGGCTTTCTGACGCGCATGGTCGAGAGTGAAGCCTTGACTGGCTATCAGCTCAATGTCTCCGCGACTCGAGCGCAAGAAATTGCCGGGCAGGCCATTGTCGCCATGACGATCCAGCCAACCTTTAGCATCGACTATGTCATGGTCACGATGACCCTCGGCTAAGCCGTGCGATCTGAGAGCCTCACGCCTACTCAACTCGATTGTAAAGGAGATTCGCCATGCCTAATGTCAATGTATTCCGCGGCTCCGACGCCACGTTGGTCTTGGCAGTGGACAATAAGGATACCGAAGAGGGGAAACTCGCCGATGGGCTGATCACGGAGTATGATCTCTCCAGCGTCGTTGGCCGCTTACAAAATGTGCAGATCAAGGTAGAAAACGAGGTGCAACCGTACCATGAAATCGGTAAGCGTTTTCCGACCGAGCTGCGTCCCGGCAACATCAATGTCTCCGGTTCTGCGGAACGAGCCCATATTAACGGTGCGTTGATTCGCTTGTTGCTTGGCCAGGGGGCCGCCAGTCCGCCGCCGGCGGACGCCATCGTCCAGCCTACGTTCAACATGGTCATCAATCTCAAGAACCCAGCCTCGCCTTCCAATAGCAGCAAGCTGGCTCTGTTTGGAGTCAAGATCGATAGCTGGACCTTTGCTTTGCCGGAAGATGACTTTGTCATGGAGTCCGTCACGTTCAAGGCCTTGCGCATCAGCAGCGAAGAGACGAGCGCGTGAGCCTCTCTGTGTTTCTCTGAAGATGCTCGTTTTTCTTGATGTGAGTATATCGACATGGCTGGACTTCATGTGACTCCCGAAGACCTTCTGGCAGGGGCCTCAATTACATACGATCTGTCTATTCCTTCGCACGTCTTGCAGCCTCGCGCCAACGGCCAAGAGCGGGCAAAGGAAATACAAGACGTGATTGTCCAACTGCGTCCCTTAACGATAGGCGTCTTTCAATTGATCATGAAGGCGACCCGACAAGACCCCAGTTTAATTCCGCTATTGATGATTAAAGAGTCGCTGGTGCAACCCGCTCTTTCCTTGGAGCAAGTAAAGCAGCTCCATCTGGGATTGGTAAACTTTCTGATCGCTCACATCCGAGAAATCAGCGGTTTGACGGAAAAAAAAAGTCCTTCGACGAGCTGACTGAATCCTCGCTTGTGTTGGCGAGCTACCGTCTTGCGCGCGCTTTTGGCTGGACTCCCCAACAGCTGCAGGACATGACCATGGCTCAGGTTTCTCTGTATCTCCAACTGTTAGATCAAGAAACCAAGACGAACTCATGAATGACGAAAGCAAAACTTCCATATTTGCCAGTGTAGACAGCTTAGCCGACTTGGGCGCATTGTTGCGCCAAGATTTTCAGTCGTTGCTAAAGGCGGCGTTCTCGGGCTGGTTTGACGAACAGCCTTTGAGCCGCGCTGACTCGCCAGATCTTTCCGCGCTGGAGTTAGAGATTCATGACCTGTGGCGCATCGACAGTGACCTGCTCGTCTTAGAGGCATGGCTGACCTCGGGCTTTCCTTCGACTACTCAAGTGGAGCCGTTTGCTAGAGAAGAAAATGTTCTCTTGACCGATGATAAAAAAGCGCCTTCCCTTTGGCCGCCTGTTTCTGCTCGTTCCTTGCGGACCTACTCAGAAACGACATTGACCGAAAGCGGGTTCCTTGTAGAGCGTGGACCCACGGCGCTGCCTGGAGGGAATCATCCTACTCCTGTGCGTCCCTTCGCGACCATTCGAAAGGAAGCAGTTACGAAGCAGGGAAGCAATCCAGAGGCGACAGGACCCTTTGCTCTGTACGCAGACTCTACATTTGAGGACGCCGCCTCAGACCGTGAAGAGGCTGGGACAGATCAACAACAAACACCTAAGCCTTACGTTTCTCCCGTGATCCGCACCCTGAAAGACCTCGCCTCTCGACTGCGGACCTCGTCAATTGATGAACAGGCGCTTTCTGTGGAGAGTACGGCGGAACACTCGGTTGTCGCCGGGTCTGAGTTTATGGCAACAATGGCAAGAGATGCTAACAACACTGGGCGTGCAGCGGAGGATTTTCTGCAAGCGGGCGACAACGCGCCTCCCGCCTCACAGACGGTGGTTTCGCGGAGAACGAACAATTTCGTTACTGCGACCGACGAGGTTTCGGGGACGCCAGACCCTGATCGCCAGAAGAGCCCTGCTGAGCCCATTGTTCTGGGGACTCCCCCTACTATTGAGTCCTTGACCCGCCTCGGGGTTATGACAGGCCCTACGCTACCGGAGGTTCAGCATCCGTCTGAGAACTTTGCCGAGGCGCTGTCTCCATCCTTTACAGAAGAGGACCGACACGATTCGCCTTCACTCTCTCCGGGCTCTGCACGGGGAAATTTTTCTTTGCGGCAGCTGCACAACTCTCCGGTTTCTCCTTCTGCAAAAGGTGGGAATACGGTTTTCCCGTCGGGGCAAGAAGTGCGTCTCCGCCAGACGCCGCTGACTACCCGCTCCCCCGCGCTACAAACGTCGATAACAGACCGGGCTCATCGTGACGCCAGTTATTCTCGCTCCTTGGCGACTGCTCAGCGAGCGCTGACAACGCCAAACTCGCTTGAACCTTCAGAATCTCTTGGGCCCGCAGACAAATCCTCACAGTTAGAGAAGTTGTCTATAGAAGAGGTGGACGCCATCCTGGAATCTCTCGAACGAGAAATCGAACATGAGTACCGTCGTTATTATGGGAATTAGTTGACTATGGCTATTGAAATTGCTGGCGTCAAATTCCCCCGCGTACATCGCATCGTCACCCTGGAGCAGGCCGCATTCGTCTACCATCGCATCCCTGGACAAGAAGGCAATGCGACACAAAACCTGGGGCGCGACTCGGTGCGTCTGCAAATTGAAGGCATTTTTTACGGACCGACGGCTGGTGAGAGTCTTGATAAACTGCGCGGTATTTTCCTCAAACGTGAGTCAGTAGATTTTATCGCCGACATTTTGGGAACCTCATATACCGGTAAAGTGACGGTGGACCGCCTGGAAGTGACGCAAGCGGCTCAGGACCCTGACCAGTTCAGTTATCTGTTGGTAGTGGCGGAATATGTTCCGCCGCCGCCGCAGGTGATGGGAACGGAGACAATCGACACCCAAGTTAAGCTCGATGCGCAGGCTTTGCTCGACGTTGCGAGTTTACCAGACGCGCTGGCGCTGGGGTCGCTGCCTGAACTGACGAATCCCTTTACACCGTTGAAAAACGCGCTTGATCCCGTGCAGGAAGCAACAACCGGGCTGATCGATTCGGTTAGCAGCTTAAAGGATATTTTAGGTGGATAGCTGGATGGTGACCTTGCATGACCATAAATTTCTTCTCAGGCCCAGGCTTTGCCTGGGCCTGCAGGGTGAATGAGGCTCAGCCTCGCACCTTCTTCCGCGCCCAGGCAGAGCCTGGGCGCGAGGAGGCCAGGGCTCGTTAGCGCACACACAACACGCGGTAAGAGGGTGAGGAGATGCCGAACATTTTAGAGGATTTACCGAGAACCACGCAGGTCTCCGACCTGCTGACCGGGCAGTTCAACCCCTCACAATTTGTGGGTGGGATGCAGAACTTGGGTGTGGATTCTCTCAAGCAGCAGATCATCGGGCAGGCTCCGCCTAACCTTGGAGGCGGGCTGTCGGCGCCGCCCTTGCCGACGTCGCTGACCAAAGAAGGTTTTGCCGGTCAGTTAAGCCAGCCGTTGGACCAGATCAAATCGATCAACGCCAATTCTCTTGTCGGCAATATCGCCAGTAACCCTCTACCGGTGAATTTGCCGGCCCCGAGCTTTGACCTTAACAAGGTCATCGGTCAAATTAATGCGAAGATCATTCCTGTCGATGTGCCCTCTCCCACATTGGATACGAATGTCCCCTTGATGGATTTCTCGGCGCTCACTGAACCGCTGAATCGCCTCGCCCACGCCGGCGTCACCACGCCGTTGCGACTCCTCACCATGACGTTGAAGATCGTGCAATCGTTTGTGAACACCGTCACGAATACTGACAAAATGACGGCGCTCACGGTTGAGTCGCTTGACGAAATTTACGCGAATCAGGTGCAGACCCTGGGCAACCGCCTGCCGCTTGCTTCAGTTGAAAACGCCCTCGCCATCCTAAACGAAAAAGCCGCGCCCACGCCGTTCCTGGACCAATACAAGCACGTGTTGGATGAAATCGATATCTTAGGGCCAAACGATTATGATCAGGTGCGCAAGATCTTGAACGAAGCCCGCGCCCAGGTCATCCCGCAGCTTCAATCTATCGAACAAATCCGCTTGACGCTGGACTATCTGCAAAAGAACGATACGACGGCTTTGGGTCAGGCGCTCAGCAAAGTGCTCGATCTCGCGGCCTCAGATGAGGTTTTTTTGCAACCCTATTTCGATGCACTGGAAAAATCTCTCGGCGACATTCTTGACGGCGTCGCTGGCCCTGTCAATCAAATCAAAGATATGGCGGTGCAGATCACCCAATATCTCACGCAAGCGGCTGACACCGCCGAGTTGACGGCTCGGAATGTCTCGGCGGAAATTGAGACCCGCCTCAAACAAGTCAACGATCTTCTGCAGACCGCCCAACAGAAAATTCAGGAGGTCGAGGCGCAGATCGAGGAGTTTCTTAAAAAAGTAGACATCAGCGCCGCGATCACCAAAGTCAAAGACGGTTGCAATATGGTTGGTGATGGGGTCGAGCAGTTTTTTACCAAGGTTGAGGAGCTGAAGCAGCAATTGGACGAAGCCGTCGCAAAGGCGCAAGTAGAAGTAGATAAAACCTTAACCCAGGTGTTTGCCGCAATCGAGCAGAAAATCCGCGAACTGCTCGGCAAAATTACCGACGTGCTCAACCGACCGGAGGTGAAGGACGCGCTCGCCAAGGCGCGGCAGGGGATTGAAAAGTTCGAGACGACGATCAGCCAGGCGTCATTAAAACCCGTCTTCGATTTAGTGGTCGACAAGACCGGGCAACTGGAAGGCTCCATTAAAAACATCGACGTCGCGAAAATGGGCACGCCCCAGAAAACCGCGCTGAAAGTCGGCGCCAAGGTCATTCAAGAGGTCAAAGTTGACGAGATCATTAAGCCGGAACTCATGGCTGCATTTGCCGAGATTCGCGCGCCGCTACAGGAGCTGATCCAGCTTTTGAAAGACAAGGCTCTGATGGTTGAGAAGATTATCGACGATTTCAACCCTGGCTCGCTGGCGAACGATCTGATTCTCAATTCCGATCTCTACAAGATATTCATCAGCACCCTGGAAAGCTTCCAACCTTCTCAGCTCCTGGCGCCGCTCAAGGAAGCGAACCAACATCTCACTGATATTGTCAAACAGTTAGACCCTCAGCTCATCATTGACGAGGTGCAGAAACTCTACGGTAAGCTCACCGAACTGGTGGACGCCGTGTCGCCCGCGCCGCTCATTAAGATGATTACCGATGTCACCGACATCGCTGATTATCAATTGAAACAGGTGCGTGATGTTGAATTAGGCAAAATCTTACAAACCATTAAAGACACTATTTCTCTAGATAAACTGCTGGCCAAGAGTGGGCTACAGGAAATCGCGCAGGCGGACTTTTGGCAAATTTTAAAGGACACGCTTGGTGGGGCCTATCTGACCACCCTGAGCGATGCAGTGGGAAAGATCCAAACCCAATTAGCCGCCCAAGTAAGCACGCTGCGCTTCCCCAAAACGATGGCGCTGCTGCCGCTTGTGGTCAGCGCCGCTGAGAAACAACTGAAGGCTGACGACGGCGGCTTGTTGCGCCCCCGGCTTGATGACTTAAATACGTTGCTGGTCACGACGGCAGTGCGTTGAAAGCATTTGCAAGATCGTCGTGAGGCGATGCAGGCGAGCAACACAGGGTACCCGCAAATTACGTTTCTCTTAGGCGAATTGGATCTGACCCCAGTGATCCAACTGCAAGTCGTAGTCGCTGCGGTAAAGATGATGGCTCCAGCAGATCAAGACAAGGCAGTTGCCGCCGTAAACATTATTCTGCGACCAGCCTTGCCGCAGCTCAAAGCGCTCAAGGAAAGTTCAGTGCAAGGCGTGATCGTGGCCATCTTTCAGAAACAGATTGGCGACCCGGTCAAACTGATGGTGGTGCATATTCAGGAAAAACTCAAGCCGTTCAAGGATGCTGTCGATGCTATTCAGAACATTTTGACCACGCTGACCGAGCTGCCCAAGAAGATTGACGACGCCGTCGCCAAGGTGCTCGACACCCTTGGCGCCAGCATCCGCAGCGTCATCACCGAAGTCCTGGCTGCGATCCAAACGTTTAAGACGGCGCTGACGGATATCCTCAACGCCATCTATGCGCGCGTGCAAAAGATCGTAGGAGATCTCAGCCCGTACTGGATCTTAAATTCGTTTGCTGAGAGCGACTTCTCCGGCCCTGTGGACGCCAACGGCGCTCCGCAGGGCCTGGTGCGCTTCGCCGGGAAAATCGTGAACGCGGCTGAGGCGCTAGCGCAATTGCTGCAGAGTAAGCTCACCGCCAATGAACTCACGCTGTTAAAAAATGACACGGGCGGTTCGCTGCAAAAAGGCAATCGCGACAACGTGCTCAAAGTCTTGAATGTTGGTTTACGAGATCCCAATCTGTGCGCAGGAGCCAATATTGACGCCGTGAAGATGAATTTAGACGCGCAGATTCAGGCTCTGGGAGACAAAGTCAAACCGCCGCCTCCGGGGACAACTCCGACGGAGGACGAACGGAAACAAAGAATCGACGCTTTGAAGCTGCTGTATCGTCTCAACGCGGTCCGCAATCAAGTCATGGCCGCTTCGATTCGTTTCAACAATAGCAGCGGCGCAGCCAAAACCGACGCCATGCTGCGTCTCAATCGTCTGATTCTGGAGGCCAGTTACCCAGAGGATATGAAAATGAGCCTGCAATCGTTGCATCCGTTCATTGTCGAGGAGGTTTCCCAACTGTATCCGCAAACCACCGTGCAGCGGTTGGATGATATCTACACAGGCGTCATTGATAAGGTGAAGAAACTGCCAGACCAGTTGATCCGCGCACCCCTTGATGACGAGTTTAAAAAAATCAAAGACATTCTCAAGCAGAATTTTGACATCGCCGGCATCTTTGCCGTGCTTGATAAAAAACTCTCGGGCTTGGACCAAGATCTGTCCCAAGGGCTCGATCGGCTCGGCGCATCTTATAACCAACTGTTGCGCACGCTTGATCAACGCTTGGCGGCTTAGGAGATCACGCAGTGCAGATCCAGGATCAACAACGACCGCGTCATTCCCCCGAAAATCCCCTCGCCCCTTGGGGGAGAGGGTTAGGGTGAGGGGTAATGTTTGACGTCAGTTACAAAATCGACATCGGCGGCAACAGCTTTCAATCAGGGAGCGCCAGGCGTCTGCTCGACATGGCGACGCATGCGTCACTGGGCCTGTCGGTGAACGCCTGCCGCTTGGTGCTGGAGGCGCAGGATGCGCCTGCGGTGCAATCTGGCGATGACGTCAAAGTAGAGTTGGGCTACGCCGATTCTCTAACTCCCGTCTTTACTGGGAAAGTCAGCAGCGTCGCATACAGCGTAACGGAATTACGCGTCGAAGCATTAAGCGCTTTTGCGGCGTTGACGGCGGCGCGCTTCAATTTGGTGTACGAGAAACAGACTGCCGGTGATATCGTCTCCGATGTCTTAGGCAGGCTTGCAGTGGGGAAAAATACGGTGAACCCTGGCGTCACGTTTCCCACCTACGTCCTCCATGATGGCCGCACTGTCTGGGATCAGCTCCATAATCTAGCCTGCGGTTGTGATTTTCTGTTCTATGCTGATGGAAAAGATCAAGCGGTTTTCAAAGCGTACGCGCCTCAGCAAACCCATGAGTTTCAGTACGGCGTCCACATTTTGGACTACGACTCGGACAATCTCGCTTCGACAATTGAGGGTGTAGAAGTGTATGGCGAGAGCCCCGCTGGACAGGGACAGAGCGATGACGCCAGTTCCTGGCTCACCAAGAAAGAAGTCAAAGGTTCAGCCGGCGCCTCTTCAGGCAAGGTGCTGCGCCTGGCGGACGCCACGGCGCGCAACCAAAATCTTGCTCGCAGTTTGGCTACGAACCTAATGAATGGATACAAAGTGCAGGCCCGTGGTCGAGTACGTGTGTTAGGGACCCCAGAGGTGCAATTAGGCGACGCCGTCAAACTCGCCAAACTGCCGGTCGCCTCGCAGAATGGAACGTTTCGCATCACCGCCGTACGCCAGCGTCTCAGTGTTCGGCGTGGATTCACCACCGAGGTCGCTTGGGAGAAGTTGGCATGAGTAATATCGTCGGCGTCATGAAGCGTGTGGCTGAACAAGAGGTAGGGCGCATCTTGACTACCGAGCTTGGCGTTGTGACCGCTGTCTTTCCCCACGCGGCGGATGACGATAGCGACAATTATCAATGCTCCGTGCAATTAAAGAATAAGCGGCTCCCGGATGGAGCCAATTTAGAATTGCGACAAGTGCCCGTTGCCGCCCCGTACCTAGGCATGGCCTGCATTCCCAACGTTGGCGATTTGGTGTTGGTGAATTTTATCGGCGGGGATATCAACGCCCCGGTCATTACTGGGCGGCTTTATAATGACGAGGACCGACCGCCGGCAAACAAGAAGAGCGAGTTTTTAATACAGCATACGCTCAAGGAGGGCGGCAGCATTAAGCTTGATGAAGAGGGCAAGATCGTCTTCACGACCAAAAACAAGAAAAATATCGTCACGCTGGAAGATGAAAAAATCTCGGTCGTCATGGAAAAATACAGTTTCGTGATCGACATCACTGGTGAGAAAATCACCCTCACCTCAGACAAAGATCTGGAGCTTTCGGCCAAAAACGGCAAGGTCACTATTGACGCCCAGGAAGTGGAGATCAAGTCGGCAAAAGACACCAAAGTGGAATCCGGGGCCAACCTCAACCTCAAATCCTCCGCTGATACCAAAGTGGAAGCCAGCGCGGGCATGGACCTCAAAGCCTCAGCCGCTATGAAGCTGAAGGGCGCCACGATCGACCTGAATTAACCAAGAGGCGAACATGGGTAAACCAGCAGCAAAACAAGGAGACCAGGTGCTGTGCGTCTGCATTCACAAAGTGATGGTTCCTACGGGTCCTTCCTTGACTCCCACGCCGCTGCCTCATCCTTTTGCGGGAATCATTAACGGCGGCTTGAGTGCGGACGTCAAAATCATGGGGCAAGCGGCGGTGACCGTGGACTCCATGGCGGACAATACGCCGCCGCACATCCCGGCAGGGGGACCGAGTTTCCAACAGCCGCCACAGAATAAAGCGACGATTGACCAGGGTAGCGGCACGGTGCGCATCAACGGCAAAGCCGCTGCGCGCGCCGGCGATACTGCACGCACTTGTTGTGAGATCAGCACGAAAGGTGCGGTGTTGGCGGTCAGCACGGTGATGATCGGAGGCTAAATGGCGACGGATCTGCAATTGACGCAACGCGGATTGGAAGAACAGGCCTCGGATCGCACGTCCGTCGATCTCGCGGACGACGAGCGTGGAGGAGTGCAGCTCGCGAGCGGACGGGCGAATCTAGCGCAGTCCATCGTGAACCGCTTGTTGACTAGACAGGGGGAACTGGCGGGGCTCGGCCACCCGAATTACGGTTCACGGCTCTACCGACTCATTGGCGAACCGCAGACGCGCCGCACCCAAACCTTGGCTGATCTATACATTCGTGAGAGTCTTGCCGCTGAAAAAGGCATTCGAGAGATCGTCGCTATCACATTTGCACCGCTCTCGCTCCGCGCCGATAAACGCAATGTGCTAGAGGTCACTATCGTCATCCGACCTGTCGACGCTGAAGAGCCTCTGTCGCTGACCATGGCCGTGACGCTTGGGGGTTGATGTGTCTTTCGACAAAAAGAGCTTTGCCGCTATTTACGACTACATGGCAAGCGATGCGCGCCAGCGTATCCCGCAGTTGACCAATTTCGAAGAAGGGAGCGTGGTGCGCTCTCTGTTCGAGTCGTTTGCGGTGGAGCTCGCCACCCTGTACGAACAGATGGACCTGGTCTATCAGGCCGGCTTCGTGGACACGGCGCAGGGGGCGCACCTGGACCGCGTGGTCGCCGTGTTGGGCATCAAGCGTAACGAACCCGATTTCGCCAGCGGCATTGTCACTTTCCAACGCGACCCAGGCTCGACAGAGACGGTTACTATTCCTATCGGCTCCCTTGTCACCACCAAAGAAGACGCTAGCCAGGACCCGCCGAAGAAAGCTTACCTTACTATTGAAGAAGGCAACCTTGCCGTCGGACAAAACTCCGTCGATGTAAAAGTGCAAGCCGAGGTGCGTGGTCGCCAGATGAGCACGGACGCGAACACGGTCATTATCATGCCGTTGCCGGTCCCAGGCGTAAAATCTGTCACTAATGAAAAGCCCATTCATTTTTTGGGACGCGACCGTGAAACCGACGAGGCGCTGCGACAAAGAGCCAAGACTGCCTTATTGGCTTCGGGCCGCGCCTCGTCGACCTCGATCGAAAATGCCCTGCTCAGCATGCCAGGGGTGCGCGAAGTGCGCATCAAAGAAGACCCCGCTAAGCCCGGGGTCATCCAAATTTATGTGGATGGACTCACGGATCAAAACCAAAGTCAGTTAAGCGAGCGGATCGATCAGGTGCGCGCCGCCGGCGTCTACGTCTTGCTGGACCCGGCGTTGGCTATCAATCTTGAAGTAGTGCTGCATGTCGCTGCAGATGCGCGTGTCGTTGGCGACGAACGACTTCAGCTCGAAAAACAAGTGGGAGACGCCGTCGAGTTTTTCATTAACCGTGTCCCTATGGGGCAGCCGCTGCTCTTTTCCCAATTGACTGGAGAGGTGCTGAAAATTAAAGGCGTCACCGACCTCCTAGAATTTCATATCCAAGCCCAACGCACTGCCCAACGCCCTGGAGACCCTCCGCCGCCGCCAGAATTGTATGAAACCAAGGATAAGCGCATTGAGGCGTCGCTCTACGAACGTTTTGTCCCGCATCGCGTGCGGGCGGCGGCGGACATTAAAAATTGGCCGGTCAATGTTCAGGCGCAGATCGTCTTTCCAGAGGAAGCTGCGCAAACAAGCATCATCAGTCAAGTCCAGGGGTTCGTAGATACGCTGAAAGACCAAACCCGCCTGAGCGGGAGCAATGCCGTCAAAGCGCTCCCTCCCGCGGCTCAAGCTGGAGTGATTGAGGCGCTGCGGAGATTTTTCGAACAGGTCAAAGCTCAAGCGAACACGCTCACCAATGCGCTGTCTGCAGGGATCGACGCGTCCAGTCGAGACAAACTTGTTGCTGCTATCCAGACGTATTTTGCCGCCATTCCGCCCACGGAAGGACAAGGCGGAGGAAAAGTTGTGGCCGCCGCTATCCAAACCGCGGTGCAACAACTCGATCTCGGAACTGATCTCAAAGCCAAACTGCAAACCAAGTTGACGACCTTTCTGAGTGACCAACTCGAAACGTTCATTGCAGGCCAGATGGAGACCTTTCCCAGCGAAGCGCTGACAAACGCTCTCCGCGAGACCGCGACTTCCGCTTATGACCAGCAGCTCAAAACTGCATTGCAAACTCAGGAACAAGCCTTGCAAAAAGCCCAAGCCGACTATCAGGCGCAGGCCAACGCGATCGACTACACCAAGCCCAAGACCGACTGGGAACCGCAGCTCGCGGCGTTACAAAAGACTTTGAAAGATGCCCAGGACAAAGCGAACCAAGATTTCAACACGGCCCAAAACAACCTGGCGGCCGTACGGGACAAGGCTTTGAGCGACATCCCGGGGCTGGTCGCAGCCCTACAAGCGCAAACCAACGCGGATCTCCTTGGCTTGATTGCGACCAACCAGTTGACGCAACTCGCCACCCAGAATGGCGCGCTGCCTCCCTACCAAGTGAAGCCCATCCTGCTCAGGGCCAGTTTGTATAGCGGCGAGGTGCTGACGAGCGACTCTGCGATCGAGGCGAGTTTTGTGGAGAAGCCTGTTGCCGGGATTCTCTTTGTCTACAATGACCGTCTGGAACTCGAAGGCAATGCCCAACTCGCGTTGCCGCTGAAAGCGACCAGCGCTGACAAGGACCTCGCCAGACAAAAGATCCGCCAGGAATTAGAAAATTATCTAGAAAACCTGGCGCTGGAAGAAGCAGTGGACCTGGAGCAAATCGCCCAGATCGCGAGCAGCTCTGGCCCGGCAACCATCAAAACGGAGAACTTGACATTGGTAAAGGTGACCGGAGACCAACGAACTCCCCTCCCGGGCCGCAATGACGGCAGAAAAATTACCGTCAATTTTGGTGAAAAGGTCTTCTTAGCGCGGACGAACTTCGTTATTGCAGGTTAATCATGAACGCCCCAGCCGGCAAAACGAACGAAAGCCTGCCGCGGCCACCGGAGCTGGTGCAGCAGCGATATCGGGATGGCTGCCAGTGCTGGCCGCTCGTGCGGCCCAGACGCAGCAGGTACGTCACAAACGCTGCATCCTGTTGTGGATGGACGGCGGCCCGAGCCACAAGGACACTTTCGACCTCAAGCCCGCCACGGCCAACGGCGGCCCCTTCCAGGCCATTAACACCAACGTCAGCGGCATTCGCATTAGCGAGCACTTCCCGCGCCTGGCCCAA
>CAZUFQ010000009.1:0-22063 GCA_964618735.1 uncultured Enterobacteriaceae bacterium | reverse complement strand
AATAACAACCCGATCATGTTGTTGCGGACCGGCCAAGCCACGAGCCCCTCCTTAAACATGCAACGGCTTCGCCGGACTCTACACCGGATAGTGACAAAAAGACAAGGGGTGGTTAGCGTTCAAGGGCGCGCAAAGCCAACCCTCTTGCGACTGTGGTGAGTTCCTCGCCGCCGCGCAACCGCTGTTCGCCAAAGCGCTGGGCGAAAATCTGTCTGACTGCCGGCACGAAAGAGGATCCGCCAGTGAGAAAGACGCTTCCTACATCCTGCGGCGTTGCGCCACAGTTGGCGAGCAGACGATCCACGCATTGCGCTATCGCTTGCGCCTCTGGGGCAATCCATTGCTCAAATTCATGCCGTTGCACCTTTTCGCGAATGTCGACAAACGCGTCACGAAAGAAAAAATCGCTCGTGACAGCCGTAGATAACTCACATTTTGTGTGCTCGACGGCGCGGAAGAGATGGTAGCCGAGATCCTCTTCGACCACCTGAATCAAGGCGTCGATTTTTTCCGGCTCCAGCGCGCCGAAGCGGATCTGTCGCAGCAACTCCATTGTTTCGCGAGTCTTAAGGAAAGAGAGTTGGTGCCAACGCTCCAGCTTTTCGTACAGCCACAGCGGCGCCGGCAAAAGACGATTGAAAAGAGAACGGTACTCCGAGCCAAGCCCCAGCTGCGGCGCTACAAGATGCCGCACTAAGCTGCTATCGAAGATATCTCCGGCGATAGCGACGCCGTCCGTACCGATAATATCCTCCTGCCGGCGGCCGCGTTTACGCGCAGATGGTCCAAGTTGGATGAGACAAAAGTCGCTCGTGCCGCCGCCGAAATCGGCGATGAGCACGAGTTCGTCATGGTCAAGCTGCTGCTCATATTGATAGGCTGCCGCGACTGGTTCGAGTTCGAACTCAATCTCGGTGAAGCCTCCTAGTTGGATTGCGGTGCGCAAGCGGTCGAGCGCGAACGCATCTTCTTCCTCCGTGGTCGTACCAGAAAAGTGCGCTGGTCGCCCGACGACAACACGTTCGCCGATCTCGCCAAATTGCGCTTCAGCAGCGGCTTTGAGCTGATGGATGATGAGGGCGATCAGCTCTTCGAGCGTGTAACTATGACCGAGAATGGCGGTGTGTTTGAAGAGCGTACTAGCAAGATGTGACTTCATCGACTGCACGAGTCGTCCGCGCGTTTCCGCTTGTATATAAGCGGTAATCGCCCCAGGCCCACCAATGGCGCGTGGTTTGCCGGTCGGTTCGAGATGATCGGGGTCAAAGTAGAGAACGGAACGAAAGGTCGTTGTGCGATGATCGTCCTCTGGAAACGTGGTGAGCACCGCCTCGCCGCCTGGAGCAGCAATCGCGATCGCACTGTTTGTGGTGCCGAAATCTAAACCAATAACTGGTCGCATATGCTAATAATTCTATCTGAATATGACCCAAGCTGCGACCGTAGAGCACGAGTAATGTTGGTAAAGAGGAAGGCGTTCAGGTCTGCCGGGCTGAGGAGAAGAAGGCGGCGCGTCCTGGCCTTTCTTCTCCCCCGTGGTTGATTTTATTAACACGGATACTTGAGATTAGGAGCGAAATAACATATTCCCCCAGGCACACTTTGCAGCGGGGGGCGGCCTAGCTCAGTTGGAGGACAAAAGGCGAGGCCCAATTCTATCTCACAGATATTGGGGCTATTTGTTACATGGCAGGCCTGGCATGCAGGTTGACTAGAACCGCCGCATCCTACTGTTTCGAACGGGGTGTCAGGATCGTCGGTCATATCTGTAACGATATTGTCCTTCAAACCTGCAGTCGCGAAGTAGCAGCATCCGTTTGCAAAGCAAAGGTGCGAAGTTGTACTCACCAGCGGGCTCCCCTGGAACGCCTCCTGCACTCCCGGAGTCGTGGGGCCTAATATCGGACCACAGTGCTCATACGTGCTCCCAACTCCCAGGAGTATCGTAGTTACCCCTTCCTCCGGTTTATACCGCTCGGAGACTTGCAACTGAACCTGGTGCCCGGATGCTACACTGGGAATGACCACGCCATCTTGGTGATGGACAACCTTCCACGCATCGGCAGGTGGAAAGCTACTGGAGAATTGGTGCGGCGCTACATATGCGCCAGAATTGTTATTAGTTGTGTCCTTCGCTACGAGATCGGGGGGATTGTTGAGCCCTTGCTTCACAAATGCAAAAAACTTGTTAGGGTTGACATGTTTACCGGGAGCGTTCTGGATAGAATAAAGATACGAACTGATCCCATTCTGGGTTTGGTGATTCACCGTGACAATGAAGGCGCCAGCGCCTTCGCTTGTAGTCTTACTGGTGCAGCTAGTCTGTGCAAAGGTATTAGGCGCCGCCAACATAGTTACGATGGCAAGCGCGTATGCTGAAAATAGTGAGGATTTTCCTGTTTCCATGATTTTCCTTCTCTGGTGTATGTTTAGTATGATGTTGCTCCACCTCCCCACCTAGACTAGCGCCAGCGAATCTTCATCTGTCATCACATAACTACCTCCTTAATCTGAGACACTTCCTACTAATCTTTATGGAAAGGCTAATGTAATTTGAGCAAAAACCATGCGACTAGGCTGGATGGTTGGGTTCTTAAAGTCTGTTTCTTGATATCTGAACTTCTTGTCAGCGATATTCTTCACGCCGAAAGAGATGAGACCATATCGCTCCGGCAGACGATAACTAAGAGCCGCGTCGACGAGCCAAAAGTCGGACGTGCCAGAAAAAAAGCTGTCTCCGCCTTGAGGAAAAAGGGTTCCGTGTTGATGATAGTAGGTCGTTTGTAGCGCGGCGCTGAATCCAGAAGGGTGGATGAAAGTGAGACCAAGAGGCACACTGTGCGTAGCCAATCTCCTTAAGAAGATGGTGAAGTCCTTCGCCCGCTCAAATTCTTCGTACTGATAGGCCGCGCGCAGGGCCAACCAAGGGTGTGGCGTCCAAAATAGATAGGCCCGAGCTATATGTTCGTGCCAATCGGCGTTTTTGATTTTCGCTGGGTCTACCGTCAGATCCTCAAAGGGCACCGACATATCTCGCAGGGAATATTCCACACCTCCATAAAGGTTAAGCGAAAATTTCTGATCGATGGCGCCGCCGTAGCGCCATGATCTCACGGCTTCGATGTCATTGTCATCAAAGAATTGATTGAAGCCCGCCACCTGGGTTGGCTCCAAGGTCTGATTTGTAATCAGCGTGCGCCTTAAGACCCGGAAGGCTGCGGCGCGCACCGTCGTGGACGGAAATGGATTCCAAGTGAGCCCGAATTTTGGGTTGAACTGGTCTCTGCTCTTCGCTAAGGAACTCCTTGGATCGTAGAAATCGCCGCTACCGCCAAGCGTGAAGGTCACATTCTTCAAGAGCGAGATATTGGCGTACGTGTAAGCGTTGAAGTGGTTAACACCTTTACGAATACTACTTTTCTGTGTCAACGGCCCAGGCGGAAATGGTAGGTTCAACTCTAGGCTAGTGTTCTCGGCTCCATCAACGGTGAAATATCCGAAGCCGCTGGTCAGATTCACGTAAGGTAAGCGCCAGAGGTGTTGAATCTCGTTGCTAATCCCCGTGTGATTCCTTCGTTGCACATCGAGTGTGGCGATAGGAGTCGCTTGATCATGGGCTCTTTCATCCCTGGTCTGATACATAAACGAACCGAGGAGAATAGAATTTGGCGATAACGTGTGACGCAGACCAAAGCGGTAAGTATCTGTCGTGATATCGTCTCGTAAGAACTGACTGAAGTCAGTCTTGAGAAAGTTAAGCTTGAGATCGCCACTCTCGAAATCTCTGTGCCGATATTCAGCCTGTACACTTGTTTGGGGGGAGAGTTCATATTGTAGAAATGCGTTAGCAATGTCGTCTTTTTGGTTGGCGTTTTTTCGCCATCCGTCAGTGGTATAGTGCAAGCCGCCGACGCTGAACGCAAGGTTATCATGGATGCCGGAGATAATCCCTTCTCCAGCATATGTGTCATGTTCCCCGAGCATGCTATTTGCCTGCGCAGTAATACCATTGCGGTTAAACAAAGGATTGAACTCATTGAACGAGAGCGCCCCGGGACCTCCAGCACTGATCAAGAATAAATTGCTTTCGGCGAGTTGAGGTTGAATAGGCGTCATGCTGAGAGGCTGCAGCAGTTGGGACTGGAGCAGTTCACTGACCCGAGCGATCTCGTGGCGCGGCAAAGCGGAGTACGAATCCGCCAGAAATCGGTGCGCCGAAAAGTTGCTCGGATCGGTGTTGACAGAGTTCCATCCTTCGACCAAGGCTCGATCTTGGAACCCCAGATCGTTGTAGATGCGAGCAAGACTGGCGCTGCGCGCCGCCAGGTCCGAATCCAGCAACAGACGCGACCGGTACACCGACCGGTTGTCGTTTAATTCATTGGCCTTTTCCAGGTCATGCAGGGCTTCAACGGGTCGGTTCGTCGTTTGTTTCTGAATGGCGCTATAGAAGAACGGGGTTGGGTCTTGTGGGTCTAGTCCTTGAGCAGTTTCATATTCGCGTTCGTCGTACCCCGGGCGTTTCTCTTCAAAGTAGGCTTTGCCTAGATAGCTGCGGACCAAGGCGTTGTTGGGGTCCAAGCTCGCAGCCACTTCAATGTCCCGACTTCCTTCTGAGAGTTCACCTTCGCGAATCTTGGCCAGACCGAGACCGAGCCTGGGAAGAGGATCGGCTTGATCAAATTCGATTGCTTTGGCAAAGGCCTCTTTGGCCTGCACGGTCTCGACTCGCGTCAGATAGGCAAACCCCAATACTGTTTGGGTCCGTGACAGATTCGGTTCCAAGGCTACCGCCTGTTGAGCGGCGCTGAGGGACTGGTCCAGCTCGCCAGAGGAGGAATAGAGTTCCGCTAGCCGCGCCCACGCCAAAGCATTTTGTGGGGCCAGGTCTATTGCTTTTTGTAAGGTCGTCCGTGCGCCTTGGAGGTCAAACTGCGCCTGCTGGGCATAGGACAAAGCAACCAGCGCTGAGGCGGAGTTTGGTGACGCGGCTACGGCCTTTTGAGCAACGGCGAGAGCTTTCTCTTTTTCGTCGCGCACCAAGGCAATAATGGTTTGCAGCGCGAGGGCGTTGCCATCTTGGGGATCGAGACTGAGTGCTCGCTCGATATCCGCATTTGCCTCTTCTACTCGCCCCACGGCGAGCAATAGGGAAGCCCGATAGGAGAACAAGCGCGGATCGCGGACATCGGCTGGAACCTGTGCAAGGGTGTCGAAGGCTTTTTGCAGTTCTCCTTTCTGGTGCAGCTCAATGGATTGCCGCATAGCGCCCTGCCAGGCTGGTCCACTCGACAGTTCATCGGGTCGCAAATAAAGAACCGGTGGGTAATACAGCGCCCACTGGACGGCGTCCCTGGGGCGCGCCACTATGCGCAGCGCTGGCGCTTTTCCCGCTTCGGCTACAGCCGATTGCCCTCCGGTCAGAGTCAGGCTTCCAGCTTGGTTGGCTGCCACCACTGTACCTTCAAACACCGAGACGAGCGTCTTTTTGTCTTCCACGCGGATGAAAAACTCGGTTCCCCGTACGCCTGCAGTAGTGAAGGGAGTTGATACTTCGAGGCTGCGCGGGCCTCGGCTAAAGAAATGGGCGGCTCCTTTTACTAAATCAACCAGTGAGGTTTGTTCGTCTTTGACGCCCTCGAGGGTCATGGTCGTGTTCGCGGCTAACCGCAGCACGGATTGGTTGAGCAACGCAATATCGGCCCGGCTTTTTTCCTGTACGCGAAGAGTGTCGCCTGCGCAGTAGGTGTCATTGAGCTGTACGAGTTGCCAAGAGGACCCTCCCGCTTTTTGCGCCTCAACCGCGCCTTGCACTGAGACTACTTTTGCTACCCATTTCTCACACGAACTAGCCAAAGCAGCATGGGAGAATCCCAAGACCATGAAAAGACTCGCGCCTACGATAACGTGCAAAAGATATGGATATGTCCTCCGCATTACTCACTTCCCGCCTTCTTCTTTTTATCGTTCTTGATTCTTGAGCGAGTGATTTTAGAAAGACCATGTTGAAGGCTCTCTAGAAATGGCTCTTGCTACTTTCTGAGGAAAGTGAACGCCAGAGCATGGTCTTCTTTGGCGACAACATAAAGAAGGAGAAACCCCAGGCCGTCCAGCTCGACGTCTTGGTGGTCGGGGTTGCTGTCGGCAACATAAGTGATCGTCTATCTTGTCGACAATAAATGGCAGGCCAACTCTCACTCTCACGGAGAGTGTGAAAAGCGAAAGTTGGGTTTGTCGTATGTGTTGCATCCTTGTTGCCTTTTCTGTTCGTTCCAATCCCTCTCACTAGAGAAGTGCGCCGAACACAAGGCGACATGCAACTCGTCGTTTCACGTGCTTACCCGAGCCCCTCACTTACATGCGCAGGGTGTCTCGACAATCACCTTATTCCAGTGCGCGAAGTTAAGGTTTTTTCCATAAAGGTCTTTTGCAAAAAAGACAAGGAGATCAATAAGGGATAAACATTCTATCTCATTAAATAACAGATTAAAGTCATGTCGCTTTGTGGTAGTGGACAATGTATTCGCCTTTGCCGCCCTGCCTTCCAATGGCGCCATTCCCCGCTTTGTTGATAGCCGCCACCCTGTCAAGCTGACGTGTCTGACAATTTTTATTTCCATTCATGACCAGAGCGCTGTGTTGTTTGTCTTTTGGCTCTTTATGGGCTCAATTCCTGTCGACAAAAGTTGTAAGGTTGACGAGGAAAACTTTTTCTCATTGCGGAAAATTCTGTAGGAACACAGGACTTACTAGTAAACAGAGACACTGGCCTGCCCTTTGCTGCTTCTCGACCGCGATAGCTCTTATCTATGCGCCGTTGCTCTCGTGTTGTCTTTTTATGATGGGAGCGAACAAGCAGAAAAAGCAGCGGCTAAGGAGGCGAAAGGGATGCAGTGTCCGAGTTGCGAATTTGCGAATCCTGCCGGGTTTCTGTTCTGCGGTTGTTGTGGACAACGACTTGGCGGACAAACCTCTGCTTCTTTCCAGTCGCGACTGAAGCACGCCGTAGAGATGATCGAGTCTGATGCAGAGGTTAGTCTCTTTGCAGCCGAGCGCCGTCAATTAACGGTTATGTTTTGCGATCTTGTCGGTTCGACTCCGCTGGCTGAGCAACTAGATCCAGAGGACCTCCGAGAGGTGCTGCAAGCGTATCAAGAAGTCTGTGCGGAAGAGATTCGTTCTTTTGCCGGCTATATCGCGCGCTATTTTGGCGATGGTCTTCTCGTTTATTTTGGCTATCCCATGGCGTACGAAGATGCTGCTCAGCGCGCCGTACAAGCTGCGTTAGGTATTGTCGCAAAACTCCCTTCGCTCAATAGGCGCTTGCAACTCACCACGACCGTGCTCCGGCATCGGCCCTTGCAAATGCGGATTGGGATTCACACGGGGCTCGTCGTGGTCGGAGAGATGGGCTCCGGCGCCCGGCGTGATTATTCTGCCGTGGTGGGGGAGACACCCAATATCGCCGCTCGGCTCCAGGAGATGGCGCCGCCTGATACTGTTGTCGTCAGCGCCGCCACCGCTCGTCTTCTCGAAGGACACTTTACCTTACAGGATGGTGGTCCCCAGAGGCTCAAAGGCGTCTCCACTCCTGTCTGTGTCTATCGCGTCCAAGGAGAACGAAAAGCCAAAACTCGCCTGGAGGTTACCGCTAACGCAGGCCTCACGCCGCTGGTGGGGCGGGAGCAAGAAGTCCGCTTGTTAACGAAATGCTGGGAGCAAGTCGTGCAAGGGCTAGGGCAGGTTGTCATGTTGAGTGGGGAACCGGGCATCGGCAAATCACGCTTGGTGCGAGTGCTCAAAGAGCAGCTGGCTACGCAACCGCGTCTCTGGATCGAGTGTCGCTGTTCCCCCTATCATCAGAACAGCGCTTTGTATCCAGCTCTTGAGTGGCTTCAGCGCGGGTTACACTTCGGCGCCGATGAATCTCCCCGCACGAAGCTAAGAAAGCTGGAGAGAGCGTTGCGGCAGTGCGAATTCTTTTCGGTTGAAGCCTTCTCTTTACTCGCAGTGCTGCTTTCGCTGCCGCTGCCCGAAGGGCAGGACTTGTCGCTGCCTCTGACCCCGCAGAAGCAACGGCAGAAGACTCTCGAAACCCTTGTCGCCTTGCTCCTCAAAGCGGCTGAGCAGAAGCCAGTGGTGTTAGTCATAGAAGACCTGCAGTGGGCAGATCCTTCTACCTTGGAGGTGCTTAACCTTCTCATTGACCAGATTGCGATGTCGCGGATCTTCGTCTTACAAACATTTCGTCCGGAATTTTCACCATTATGGACAGGACGGTCGTTCGCAACCCAACTTAGCCTCACCCGTTTATCACCTCGCCAGGGTGAAAGCATGATCACGGAAATCGCCGGAGATGTGAAGCTGCCTGTAGAAGTATTGCACCAAATCGTGATCAAAACTGACGGAGTCCCTCTCTTTGTTGAGGAGCTGACCAAAATGGTGGTGGAGTCCGGACTCTTCCCTCATGATCAGGGGCAAGAGGAGCCATCAGGAAGGCTATCGCCGCTCTCCATCCCTGCCACGCTGCACGATTCGCTCATGGCTCGGCTCGATCGGCTGGCCCGAGGGCGAGAAGTCGCGCAACTCGCAGCCACTATTGGACGAGAGTTTTCCTATGAGCTGATAGAGACAGTGTCACAATTAGATAGGAGCGTGCTCCAACGGGACTTGGCGGCGCTAGTGGAGGCGGAACTCCTGTATCAACGAGGAACTCCTCCACTAGCGCGGTACTTTTTCAAGCACGCGCTTATCCAAGAAGCGGCCTATCAATCATTACTGAAGAGTAAACGGCGTCAATATCATCGGCAAATCGCTCAGGTGTTGGAGGAACGATTTCCTGAGACCAGAAATACGCATCCTGACCTCATGGCCTATCATTACGGTCAGGCCGGGCTCAATGAACAGGCCATTAGCTACTGGCGTCGAGCGGGGCAGCAAGCAATAGAACGTTCCGCTAACGCAGAAGCGATCCATCATCTGTCCACCGCGCTGGAATTACTGAAACTCTTGCCAGACACTCCTGAGCGCGCCCGGCAAGAGCTCATGCTGCAAACGACAAGCGGCATCGCCTTAATGACGACAAAAGGTTTTGCCGCCCCAGAAGTAGAGAGAGCCTACACTAGGGCTCGATATTTGTGTCACTATCATCAAATAGAAAAGACGCCCGAGCTTGTTCGCGTCTTGCGCGGGCTCTTTTCTTACTACCTTGTGCGCGGCGAATTGGAGCCGGCGCATGAGTTGGCGGCCGAAATGCTTTCCTCAGCGAAGCAGACGCAAGACCCGGTGCACCTTTTGGAAGGGAATAGCACGTTAGGATTTGTTTCCTTCTATCGAGGAGAACAAATACAAGCCCGCATGTTTCTTGAACAAAGCATTGCCCTGTATGAGGCGCAATTTCACCAGCGCTATTCCCATGAGAGCGTGCAAGATCCTGGCGTTGATAGTCTCTGTATTCTGGCCCTAAGTTTGTGGATTCTCGGTTACCCAGATCAAGCGCTGCGAAGAAGCCGTATGGCGGTCACGCTTGCCAGGAAGCTCGCTCACCCATTCAGTATGGCGTATGCCGCCGCTTGCACCGCCGCGCTGCATTGGGCTCGTCAGGAAGAAACTTTAGGGTGTGCTGAGGCCGAAACCGCTATTGCTATTGCAACCGAGTATAACTTCCCGTTCTGCTTAACGCTCGGCTCATCTTTTCGCGGATGGGCGTTGCTACGATCCGGACACACTGAAGAAGGAATGAGGCAACTACAGCAGGGCATTGCCGCCTTCCAGACGTTGGGAGTAGGACTGTTACGGCCTTATCTTTTAGTTGTGCTCGCTGAAGAATGTCAACGAAGGGGACAACTCAGTGAAGCGCTGTCCTGCATCGCCGAAGTCCTCAACTTGGTTGGCGAAAATAAGGAGCGCTTTTACGAGGCGGAACTCTGCCGGGTAAGGGGAGAAGTAGTGCTCCAGGGCAAGAATCGGCAGTGGAGGCTGGAAGCTGAAAAAGAAGCCGAGGAATACTTTACTCAAGCCATTCGTATTGCCCGAGGACAAGGAGCAAAAGCGTGGGAGCTGCGGGCGGCAGTGAGTTTGAGTCGTCTCTGGAGTCAGCAGGGGAAGGGGGACAAAGCCCGGCGCGTGCTCTCCGAGATCTATGGATGGGTTACCGAAGGATTCGAGACAAAGGACCTTCAAGATGCAAAGCTAATGCTTAGGGCGTTATCTTAGCGCCCCGCCAATCGCTCAATGTAGGGCTTTCTTATGCCTAATAAATTTTGACGCTCAAAATCGGTAAGGCTAACGACCCGCCTTGTGTAGGGTGCATTTAGGCACCAGGGAGTGGTGCGCAAGCGCACCCTACGG
This sequence comes from uncultured Enterobacteriaceae bacterium, assembly GCA_964618735.1. Lineage (GTDB taxonomy): Bacteria > Desulfobacterota > Binatia > Bin18 > Bin18 > SYOC01. The sequence goes on along the minus strand of CAZUFQ010000009.1, from coordinate 11,713 downwards.
AATTCGGGAACTCTGCCTGGGAACGAGATTGTTAACTTTTGAGCTTGACGATCGCTTAGTTCCCTGACACTGAGTCAACTTTGCCAAAAAGTTGATCGAGCCGCTGGAGGTCTGCCTGCGCAAGCGGCGGCTTGAGCAGCGAAGCCACGTTTTCCTTGAGGTGCTCGATATTGCCCGTCCCGGTCAGCACGGTGTGGAGTCCTGGTTCGTATCGGCAAAAGCGGTAGGCTGCTTCTGGAATGGAAGAGGCTTTCCCATCGGCGGTCAGAAACCCCAGCGGATCATCGGCGTCACACACTTCAGGAGCGAGCTGGCCGTGCTGTTGCAGGCCGTCGATCAGCTCTTTTAACGCCGCAGGCTGGCTGAGTGCGCGTCGCACGGCAAACATGCCGAGCACCCCGATTCCTTGTTGCTGTGTTTGAGGAAACACGCGCGTCCGAGCCGAAGGATTTAACAAACTAAACCCTACCATCATGACATCCCAGCAGTCTGCGGTCAGGGCTTGCTGCAACATGCGGTGTTGTGGATCAAGGCTAAACGCTTCGGTGACGCCTACCGCTCGTATCTTCCCTTCTTCGCGCATGCGCAACAGCACCGGAGCGAGGGTTTCGTAGGCGAAATGGTATTGATGAGAGCGGACCCCGTGCAGAAAGTAGATATCAATGTAGTCTGTGCGCAACCGACGTAGACTTTCTTCGAGTCCGCGTTTTAACTCGCCGACTGGATCAGCATGGTCTGAAGAAGGTGGGAGTTTCTTTGTCGCGACGACAATCTGGTCGTGCGCAACGCCCTGGAGCGCTTTGCCGACGATGGCTTCTGTGCCGTACACTTCAGCGGTATCAATCAGGTTGATGCCGAGGTCAAGCGCCTGGCGCACCACGGCAATGGATTCTTGCTCGGTCTTGCCTGCGGCTGTCCCCAAGCGACTATGACCACCGCAGCCGAGGCCAGCGACGCTGACTCGCAGGCCGGTGCGTCCCAGGGTTGTGTATTCCATTACTGTCCTCCGTTCATGTTACTCTCGGTTGGAGTTTGTACATCGAAGACCAGTCGTCCCGCCGCGTCTTGAGCGCGGATACGCGCCGTGAGGGCTGCAGAGAGCTGGACCGACCTGTGCTCTGGGAATTTCCCAGGCTCCAGTCCTGGACGTAAATAAAATTCCTCTGGGTGGTCGATGCCCATGTAACTTTTCACCGGAGTCAAAAACCATTGACGGCGCATAAAGTCTGGAGTGAAAAAGGTCTGCGCATCTGCATCAGACCAGTGCATCAAGCGGATGCCGTCACGGATGTTATAAGTGAGGATATCCGACTCCAAATCCCAGTACACTTGAATGAACGGACTATAGCCGCGCTCTCCTAACTCTTTGTGCACCATTTTGGTCGCACGCACTTCTACGCGGCTCAGTTTCCCGTCTCGATCGTAGGTCTCCGTGCGTAGAGGATAGAAGGAATGTTTCTCCAGCCAGTAAAGCACCCGTGACGCATGATACTGGGGCAACCAATCTTCTCGCGTGCGTGCTTCAACAACGTAGCATGCAACGCCGCCGCTGGGCGTGTACGAGGGATAGTCATCTCCCATGAGCTTGAGGTCTTTTGTCGCTATTTCCTGATGGGAATCATCACTTTGTGTGATGATGATTCGCGGTCGAGTAACAGGGAAGCGAACCGTCTGAAACAGGACATCAGTCCCAAGCACCGTCCAGGTATATTCCCAGGCGCTACGGCCCGAAGCGTCATCGAAGGTCATAGCCATTTGGGGAAAGCGGTCATTACGACGCACAGAGTTCTGATGACGGACACGGCGTAGCGCCGGCGAGTAACTAAACATATCTTCTTTTTTAATAAATTGTTGATCCGTACGATACCGAATCACCAGCGTCTGCGAAGTGTAAGCTTCAGGCGGGAAAATTGACTGAGTGAGTTGGCGATAGACTTCTTCTCCGGGTTTGCGCGCCAGTTCTCCGGCCGTCCCTTCCGGCGCTGGGTATTCTACCAAGTTTACCGCCTGCCCTTGACCAAGGAGCGAGCCGTCGCTGGAGATGGAGCCAAAGAGGTTGGCGTAGGCGCAGGACCAACGTGGACGCTGTGTAAACTCCATCATACGATATCCCATCTCTTCGGCGGTGTACGGCGGAGTAAATGGATAAGGTTCTGCCGGGAGGTACGGGTATTCCGCCTGTCGCGGCGTCTCGCCGCGTAGATCCACTTGCGCCAGTTCTTCAGACGACAGCTCACTGAGTGTTTTCCAAGTCCGTACTGTGTCTCTACTCTTACTTTCCCCCCAGGAGGAGGAGACAATCACGAGGCAGAGGAGGAGGCCGGATATGTACTGGAGCATCTCCTTTGCCCTCGGAATGTCGGTTTTGTACAGTGCGCTATCCATACGGCGCGACATGTCGGGCCCTCCTTTTGGCCTCAATTGACGACCTGCCATCTGTACGGTCTATAAGCGAACCACCTCCTTACCGTCAAGATGTCGCGTCAACTAGTACTCTGTTACGCTCTCAACTCTACGGCTTTCTCATGCCCAGGCTCTGCCTGGGCACGTCGTACGGTTATGACACTCCCACAGTTGGGGATGACGTTCCCAGGCAGAGCCCGGGAACGAGATGGTCAACTTTTGAGCGTGACGAAATACTAGACTCTAGTCCTCTTCTATTCCTTTGAGGCCTGAGGGACGATGAGTGAAGCTGCCAGCCTCAGCTACGCATGAAACCTTGCATCCACGTGTCGTGGATGATAAGCGCAACAAAAGCGGAATGCGCTACAGGGAGGCTCTATGGAACGACCATTCGATCCGATTCTTGTCGAAGTGATTCGAAACCAAATTGCAGCGATTACTGAAGAGATGACGCTGACGGTCTACCGGACTGGGCGTTCTGGTATGTGTAAGGTCGGTGATTTTGCTACCGCCGTGTGTGATCGGCAGGGACGTCTTATCGGCGAAGGCGGCTCGCCCTACCAGATGTGTGTCTTTATTGACACGATGGAACACATATTAGCGAAACATGGAAAGACGCTGAAGCCTGGCGACATTATCATCGCGAATGATCCCTATTGCGGCATCTCGCATATGCCAGATATCACGTTGATTGCTCCCGCCTTCTGGAAGGAGCATCTGGTTGGTTTTCTCATTTCCTATTCGCACCATACCGACATTGGTGGCCGTTTCGCCGGGGGTATTTCCAGCCTCTGCCAATCCAGCTTTGAAGAAGGCGTCCGTATTCCCATGCTCAAACTTTACGACGCCGGTAAACGGAATGACGCCTTGCTTGAGCAAATTGTGGCGAATGTACGTACGCCCGAGGAATGGGTAGGCGACGTGGACGCGAAGGTTGCCAGTTGTTGGAAAGGTCAGGAGCAGATGGCGAAACTGCTCGACAAGTATGGCACGGAGAAGTTTAACGCTACTTGCGATTACCTGGTCGACTATTCCGAACGTGTCACCCGAGCGGCGATCCGGCAGATTCCTTCGGGAGAGTATCGGGAAGAGATGATGTTCGAGGACGAGAACGAAGTGACCGGTGGTCCCATCCCTCTGCATGTCGTTGTTCGTATCGACGGCGATCAGGCCACGATTGATTTATCGGACTGTCCGCCGCAGGTGAATGCGTCCATCAACGCCCCGTTAGTGTCGACCAAATCGGTAACGCGGGCGCCATTCAAAGCCCTTCTGCCAGCCGATGCCATCGTGAATATCGGGTTCGCCCGCGCCATCGACGTCGTCGTGCCGCCCGGAACATTGTTAAATCCCCGTTATCCTGCTGCCGTGGGCGGGCGGGCGTCTCTGATGATGACGCTGAGCAACCTGGTGTATCGGGTCATTGCTAAGGCGTTGCCCGGACGGCTGGGTGGAGTCGGTGAGGGCGCCGATATGCTCCACTTCAACTGTCAGAGCGAAGGTCGATTTGTATCATTTATGGACGTGTTTTTTGGCGGGTGGGGTGGCCGACCTCGGACGGACGGCGTTGATGGCGCCTCACCGATGGTGATGGGCGGCGGTTATGGGTCGATGCCGGCGGAACTGTTAGAGCGTGAATATCCAGTTATCATTGAGGGCTTTGGTTTCGTGCCTGACACTGAAGGGGCAGGCCGACATCGTGGGTCCGTTTCGGTGTACCGCGAGTGGCGTTTTCGCCAGCCTGCTGAGGTGTTGCTCCGCACCGTGGGCTTACGTGGAGCCGAAGGGCTCGCCGGGGGGAAACGAGGTGGTGACGCGGTAAACATTCACCGCTCGGGCGAACGAGAAACTGTCCTCACGCCGCAGGCGCATGTACATCTCCACGTGCAACCGGGGGATCGAGTGTACCATAAAGTCCATGGGTCAGGCGGGTATGGCGACCCGTACGAACGCGACCCGGAAGCAGTGGTGCTTGATGTGATCGAGGGAAAGATCTCCCCAGAACGGGCTCGCGAGGTCTACGGGGTCGTGATCGACCCTGAACAATTAACGCTGAACCACGAAGGGACGCTTGCGCTGAGAAACAAAGTGAAGCAACCTTTGGTTGCGGCGGCGGATTAAATTGAACTACTTGATAATGGGACCCCATCAATGATTTTTGATGAGGTGTTGGAGCAGGTCCGTGGGCTGTTACAGATGACACGGTCTCTGCCCAGTTTAGAATTAAATTCCTCTTCCTTTGAAGGGCAGTTCCTTGACCACCGACTTGAGGCGCCGGGTCGGCCCCTTTTATTGACCTCTCTTCAGTCGTTGGCCTATGGTTGCCAGCAGTCATAGGCAGAGAGGGGAGAAGATGAAGTGGGTCGTGGGGGCTGGAGTAGTTGGTTTTGCGCTTGCTATGGGCTGCAGCGCCCATCACCCACAGGACTCGGCTCGTCCTCCTATCCCGTCGCAGGCTAGCGCCGCCTTGCAGCGGACCGAAGCAGCGGCGCAACAGGCCGAAGTAGCAGCAGTCCGGGCTGAGGCTGGAGCTAAACGAGCCGAGCAAGCCTCTCAGCAAGTTGAGGCGACAACAGAAAAATTTGCGTGCTGGGTGACCGAAGCGTTCGGCGAAGGGGAGGGACGCAGCTTCACGAAGATTAGTACCCACGAGCATTATCGCACTGGCGGCAATATAGCGCCTTACCTGGCGGTCATGGCCCGGGCCAATATGGAAAAAGCCGTTTTTGTTCCTACCGATTGGCCGCCCTCAAACCCGCAAGCTAAAGTGAATCTTAAAGAGCTGCTCGCGTTACAGCGGCGATACCCCAAGCGCATTGTGGTGTTTGCCACCGCGTATAATAAGGACCCCGCGGCGGCAGAGAGGATTGAAGAGGCCCTTAAGAAAGGGGCGCAAGGGATCAAATTTATCGATTGGCTCGCCTCCGCCGCCTATCCCGATGAAGCCGGCCCTGTAGATAGCCCCACCATGCTACGCGTGTATGAGATCGCCCGACGCTACCGGGCGCCGGTTCTGCTGCATATCGATTTTCAGAAACGACCGGACTGGAAGCAACAGTTTGACCGGGTCGCCGCGGCCTTCCCCGAGGTGACCTTTATTCTGGCGCATTATTGTCGAGCGGCTTCCGGGGAAAAACCCGCACTCGACTTATGCACGGATACGCTTGATAAGTTCCCCAATGTCGCTGTGGATATGTCGATGGGCGGTGGCCTGAAGCGCTATATGCGGTATTTCGATGAGGATCCCGCACTCTGGCGCGCGTTCGTGCTCCGCTATCAGGATCGTATCCTGTGGGGCACGGACCTGATCCTTGATGATAATCCGGGCAAGAATGCAGATTGGATTTGGCGCCGGATGCTCACCGATTTCTTGATGTTTCAAACCAGGATATACTGCAGCCCATTTCATCAGGAGGATACAACCCTTCACCAAGGCTTAGCGTTACCGCCCACAGTGCTAAGGAAAATCTATTATGAAAATCCCCAGCGCCTCCTTTTTGCGGTAAAGAGGCCCTCCTCTGCGCGCTGAAAAAAGAAGAGAAGCGGGGCTTGCCATTCTCCACGTTCAGCCGGGACAGCGAAATGAACGTTGCTCGCCTTGCTCCCCCTCATCTCGAATAGATATGATTACAACCGAACCCGATAACGTTGACAGACAATAGCGAGTGTAGCCGGACGTCTTTCGACACGAGGAACAAGGAAGCATGAAGCAAAACGTCTCTTGGTATCCCTCTAAAAATCCTCAGGCCCCAACAGCGCCGCAGGCTGCAGACTGTGCCTACGAGCTACGACGTAGCGAACGTGAGGTCTCTCGTTGTTCTGGTTGGCGCCTGGGACGAATGAGCATCATCTCCTTGCTTGGGCTTGTTTGGCTATTGCTGGGCTGCCGCGTGGAAGCTGCACAGGGGAAAGTTGCGTATCTGGAGGCGAAACCGCTGAGTAAGGTCGTAACGGCGCGACTCAAGCCCGTCGAAGCCGGAGCAAAGACCGTCTATGTCATTACCTGGGGTGGAGATGTAAGTGTGGTCCACGGCGTACAGGAAGGCGTCTTCAAGGCCGAAGGGGTCGATGTCACGCCAGTCCTTGAGAACGATTTTGCCAAGCAGGTGCAAGCAGTGCTCGACGGCAAAACGCCCTACCTGCGCGGTACTTTGGGAATGGTCAATGCCGCCGCGGAGGTATTCAAAGAAGCGGGCACAGAACTCGTAGTGATTGTCCAGCTCACCTGGAGCGTTGGCGGCGATACGATGACTGTGCGGGAGTCCATTCGCACGCCAAATGATTTGCGCGGAAAAACACTTGCTCTCCAGTTGTACGGTCCCCACATGGACTACATGGCGAACGTTTTGAACAACGCCGGCGTCAAGCCGAGCCAGTTGACGCTGCGATGGTTCAAGGAACTCACGCTGCCGACCTATGATACCCAAGGCGCCATTCTTGACCCTGTGAGCGCGTTTGCGGCTGAAGAGAAGATTGATGCGGTTATGGCGATCTCTCCGGATGCACTCAAACTGACGTCTGGTGGTGCGGTCGGTACTGGTTCAGAAGGGTCAGTCAAAGGCGCACGCGTTCTCCTGTCTACCAAAACGGCATCACGCATCATCGCCGATGTCTATGCTGTGCGAAAAGACTACTTGGACACGCATCGCGCCGATGTGGAAAAATTCGTTCGTGCTGTTCTCCGCAGCCAGGAAGCGTTAACTGATCTCGTGGCGAATAAACAAACACAGCAGGCAAAGTATCGCCAGATGCTAGCGAAGGCGGCGGATCTTCTTTTAGGCGCCTCGCAAGCCACTGCAGATGTCGAGGGAATGCTTGGCGATTGTGAGTTTGTTTTCCACTCTGGTAACGTTGCTTTCTTCACGGGTGTGGGCACTACTCGGACCTTTACCACGCTGACCGAGGAAATCCAGCCGGCGTTTATCGAGATGGGGTTGTTGACGAAACGAACGGCGCTATTGTCCGCAAACTGGGATTACCGCCAGCTGTCCGCGGGGCTGAAGAATACCACGACCACAGCCGCTCCCAAGTTCGATGCGGGACGAACACAACAGGCGATCGAAAAGCAGCTGACTGTTGAATCCAGCGCTTGGGAGACCGAGGGCACTCTCTTCCTGATTGAAATCAACTTTGATCCAAACCAGAGCGTGTTCGCAGAGGATCGTTACGCCAACGATTACCAAAAGGCCCTGCAGATCGCCCAAGCCTACGGTGGCGCACTGGTTGTGATTGAAGGCCATAGTGATCCGCTCGGCATCTTGCAAGCCAAACAGAAAGGAGAACGGCAAGAGGTGCTCGATCAGATGCGCCAAGCTGCAAAGAACCTTTCCTTAGCGCGCGCCAATTCGGTGCGCTCGTCGTTTCTGCAGTATTGTAAAGATCATGGCATCTCCATGGATCAGTCGCAGTTCATTGCCATTGGCCGCGGCGTGGAGACTCCAAAATTTAACCCACCGCGGACCAAGGAAGAATGGACAGCCAATCGGCGCGTCCGCTTCGTCATCCGACAGGTTGAAGCGGAACTCAATGAGTTCAAACCAGTGGAGAAATAACGCGCCTGAAGGAATCGCCATGCGTAACCAAAGACCCGCCGTGGCCGTGTTGCTCTTCCTGACGATCGTCACGTACATATCGTCCGTCTCAGCTCAGACCGAACGGGTCCCTCAAGCCGAGACGAAGGGTGAAGCTGCGTTGACGCGAAACTTCTATTTCATCTTTGATGGGTCCGGGTCGATGGCCGAGTCCCTTAATCAGCAGTGTCAGGGCGACAAACAATTCGCCACCCGTCTTGCCGGCGCCAAGTGGGCGGTGGAACAGTTCATTCCCCAGGTGCCGTCCGACGTGAATCTGGGGCTCTGGGTGTTTGACTCGCAAGGGAATCGAGAACGAGTCCCGCTGGCTGCGAGTAACCGTGAACGCTTCTTGACGGCAATCCAAACGACGCTTGCAGGCGGTAATACTCCTCTAACAGAATCTATCGAACAAGGAGTGAACCGACTCGTGCGACAACGTGAACGTCAACTCGGCTATGGGGAATTCCGCCTCGTTGTTGTCACCGATGGAGAAGCCACGGGTCGTCTGCGCCCCCAGGCTTGGCTTTACGCTCGTGACCGGCAGATACCCATCCATACCTTCGGCTTTTGTCTCGGCGAGCAGCACGAACTCCGCAAATACTCGGTATCTTATCGTGCGGCGAATTCGATGGAGGCGCTCAAGGCCGGCCTTGAGGAAACTCTGGCAGAGACCCCGCTGTTCGATGCACAAACGTTTCCGGGGCAGTGAATTGTAGGAAAAACACACCAAGATGTGGATTTGCCAATCAGCTCTTGAGTTCGGGCGCCACTGCTGGCTTGTCCAGCAGTGTAAGCCGGTGAGCACGGGTAGCAAGCTACCCGTGGCGCCTAAAAACCCAAATCTTAGTATGTTCTGCATATAGCTCTGTTTGGGTGCTATCTATCATGAGATCTACGCTCGCCGCTGCGATCATCGTCCTACTCGGAGGAGTCGCGGTATTGCTGGCCAAGTTCCTTTGGCCTTACGCCACGGAACAGTACACCACCTACACACAACGCATGACCAGTGATGCGACCATCACGACGACGATTCATATAGGCGGGGATAGTTACTTAGGCTATTGGTTTATGAACTCGCCAGATTTTCGCCGAGAGGTTGCTCGCCGCGGTGTGGCTGTCGCGTTTCACGACGATGGCGGCGCTTATGGGGAACGACTGCAAAAATTTGCCAACCGCGAGTACGATGCGATCGTACTGCCGGTGAATTCATACTTGCAGCATGGGGCTGCTCACAAGTTTCCAGGAGTCATCGTTGCCGCCATCGCAGAATCGAAGGGGGCCGATGGCATCGTCGGCTTTGCCGACAAGTTCCCGACAGGCGCCATCAAAGAATTGAATAACCCAGCGCTGAAGATTGTCTACACGGCTGATAGTCCGAGCGCGTTCCTCCTCGATTTGACGATCGCGAGCTTCGATCTTTTCCACTTGGCCTCCTCGCCCACGTGGAGGGTCGAAGTCGGAGGAGCAAGTGAGGTCCTTGCTCGGGCGCGACGACAGGATGGAGATCTCTTCGTGTTGTGGGAGCCGGAACTGTCGCGCGCCCTGCAAGAGATTCCAGAGCTGAAATACATTTGGGGATCGGACAAGTTCTCGGAGTACATTAAAGATGTTTTCGTTTTTCGTCGTGACTTCTTGCAGGCCAATGGGAAAGCGCTCGCCGATTTCCTCGACGTCTATTTTACTGTCATGCGGAATTACGCCAACGATCGTGGGCGGCTCTTGTCCGACGTGGCGCAATCCACCAACTTGCCGCGGGAAAGCGCTGAAGCCGTGCTCCGCAAGATTGACTGGTACGACCTCTTCGAAAACGCCAGCCAGCAGTTTGGCCTCCCTACGGCTACTGGGGCCGTGGCGACCGATGGTCTCGTGAAAACGATCATCGCGTGCACTGACGTGCTGAGACGCACGGGGAAATTGTCTCACGATCCCTTGGATGGGAATCCCTACCTCATTCTTAACTCCAGCATCGTAGAGCAGCTCGTGAAGAAAACACCTGCCACCCTTGGGCAGCAAGGGAGCACTCCCACGGACTTCCAACCGCTGGACGATGCGGCGTGGCGGCGACTACGAGAAGTTGGCGCCCTGCGGGTTGAACCCATCACCTTTCAGAGCGGCGGAGAACGACTTGACGACACTGGGAAGGAGCAAGTCGATAAAAGCGCGACCTTACTTTTAAACAATTATCCTGGGTACCGTGTGGCCGTACGAGGTCACACCGGACCAGGAGACGAGGAAGAAAACCTGAAACTCTCGCGTCTGCGAGCGGAGGTTGTTGCGCAGTATCTCATTGCCGTGCATGCAGTTGACCCAGACCGACTTCATGTCGAAGGGTGGGGATCGTCTCAGCCCCTGCCGCGGAAACCTGGTGAATCCGAGCGCGCCTATCGCTATCGGCTTCCCAGGGTCGAATTCGTCCTCCTCGAAGAGAACGCGTTGTAGCGCGAGGTAGTTAATGTGTGGTGGGAACGTTTCCGCAACATGCTCCGCTCTCCTGACTCTCCCGTATTGGGACGCAAGCCCATGGCTGAGGATTTTACTCCCCGCTCCGTACATCGCGCGGTCCTCCAGGAAACGCTCCAACATCCGGCAACGATTCTGCCTGGAGCACTCGCAACAGTGGCTGCGTTATGGAGCGTCGCTATTGACCTGAGTCCAGCCTCGCTTATCGCCATGCTTGGTCTGAGCTTCGTAAGCGCCGCCGCCTGGGTGGTGAATTATGTGGGGCGTGGAGAAACATTCACGGAACAGTATCTCCAGCGGCTTCGAACGCTACGTGCGGATTATGAACGCCGTGAAGTGGAGACGCTTGTCCTCGATTGTGAGGGTGCGGGGTTTCGCGAAGGGGCCAAGGAAGCACGCGAATTGACGGCTGCATATCAGCAGCTCCATCGATTTCTTCTTGAGCAACAAGATGGGCGTGCGGACGTGAGTAGAGAACGCTTCCGCGTGCTGGCCGAAGACACATACCGACAGGGAGTTTCCCTCCTGGGTAAGGGATTGACCCTTTTCCAGGCGCTCCAGCATATCGATGTAGAGACTCTTCAGCGTGAGCGCGACTCATGGGTCAAGCAGCAACAACGCCAGGGCGCTTCTGAGAGTCTGGAGCGCAACGTCATGGCGCATACGAAGCGGCTTGAACGTTATCACGAACGCGTTGAGGAACTTGATGCCCTCGTCGCGCACCTGAACGAACTTGAAACGGCGTTGGAAACTGCCTATCTGGAAGTGATTGACCTAGTGGGACCCGAGGCCACAGGGAACATGCTCGAAAGCGGCGCCGCCTCACGGTTGGAAACTGCAATCGCCGCGGCTCATCGCGTAGAAAAACGATTGCGGGGACTCGACGATGCGGATATGGACAAGGATGAGGTGTATCGTACAGCTGGAGAACAGCCGGATAATGAAAAAGTAAGGAGGTAACAATGGCTGATGAGCAAATGGGAATTTTTCGCGCCCTGTGGCGTTTGGTGACATTCTATGGCGTACGCAAACGACTCGGCTTGGTCCGCGCGGCGGACCGGATGTTTACGGGATCAACTTCCGGTATTGCTGACGCCTTCGATATCCACCGTGATGAGCTGGTGCGACGCTACAACGATCTCTTCGAGGCGTTTGGGCAACTCGAAACCGTCGTTGAAGAGAAACGCATCGATTTGGAGAAGCTGACGAAGGAGTTCAATGACCTCATCGTCAAACGGGACGGTGCACTCACAATGCACGAGAAAGCCGTTGATGAG
>CAZUFQ010000008.1:0-23219 GCA_964618735.1 uncultured Enterobacteriaceae bacterium | reverse complement strand
AGAGGATGCTCTGCACACACGCAGGCGCTGGGTCTTGCCCCGGCGCCTGCGCCATAGTCTTCCATCTCCGCTGTTCTTAGCCGAAGACCGGAAAGGCGGACGTGTTACTCAATGTGGTACACTTTCGCCGCTGTGTCGTGGATGATCTTGTCTCGATCTGCTTCCGCAAGTCCACTAAATGTCTTGTCGATAAATTCTTTCGACCGTGGCCATGTCGCCGCCGTGTGAGGATAGTCGGAGGACCACATCGCGTTATCGGTTCCAAAGATGTCAAGGGTTTTAATGAAAATCGGTTCGTTAATGAAGGTGGCGTAGACTTGTCGCTTGACATACTCGCTGGGTTTCATGGACAACTTCACGCCAGCCAGAGCGCCCAAACGGCTGTGAATCATATCCATCCGCCACAAAAGGTATGGGAACCACGCGACGTCGTTCTCGGCGGAAATAATCGTCAGCTTCGGAAACCGTTCCAGCACGCCTCCCAAAACAAAGACGGCCAGTGAGCGCTCTACTTCATGGTGCAACGTGGAGCCCTGTAACGCCAGGTTCCCCTTCATGAAGTCGACCCCGGTGCCCTTACGGCCAGTGAGTACGTGTAGGGAAAGCGGGAAATTGTGGTCCTGCGCCGCCGTCCAGACCGGATCATAGTCTGAATGGTTATAAGGCTTTTCCTCAGGAGCCTCCGCCCAAATCATTGCTCCTCTGACGCCCTTCTTGGCGATACGCTCCAGTTCCTGTACTGCCGCGGGAATGTCTTCCAATGTGAGCAGCCCTAACGGCAGCAACCGTTTAGGATTGTGACTGCAATAATCAACCGCCCAGTCGTTATACGCGCGGAAACACGCGGTCCGTAGGTCCACATCATCCAGCATGTACAGCGGCATCCCCATGGAGGTGTAGATCACTTCGGCAATAACGCCATCACGATCTTGGTCTTTAATGCGTGCGGCTGGATCCCAGACACTTGCTGGGGCGGCGTCCATGCCTTTCTTGTTGTGTTCAGGGAGTTGTTCTGAGGGCACGCCGGCGCCAAAAAACGCGGCTACTGGAAATGGGTTGATGTTTTGACAGACGAAGAATTCTCCGTCCTTTCCATTCAGCCCACGGACGGTGTGGGGCGCCTTGTCGCGGAACTTTTTATCAAGCCGCTCCGCCCACATGCTCGGTGGTTCAACGAAGTGAGAGTCCGCTGAAATAATGCCTTTTGCCATAATAACCCCTCCTTTACGGGTGTATTGAATTCGTCCTCTGAGTTGTAGACAAGCTCTCCTCTAGATTGCTCCTTCCTCTCGCAATTGAGCAATATCCCCTGCGTCATATCCCAATTCTTGCAGCACCTCTTTGTTGTGTTGCCCAAGCAGCGGCGCCGTACCAATCTGCGTCTGGGAAGCCGACAGTTTGATCGGATTCAACGCCCACAGATACAGTCCCTGCTCTGGCTACTACATCACGAAACACCTACCGAACGACCATCTCACGCGCGTGCAAGTGTGGGTCGTTCAGCACTTCACCGGTGTCCTGACAAGCTCCACAGGGGACGCCGGCCCCAGCAAGGATTTTCATGACCTCATGCTTTGAGCGCTGGGAGGTCCAGTTTTCAATCAGCGCGTTCACTTCTTCTTTTCTTTGCAGACGCGCACTAGCGGAGTCATAGCGTGGATCGCCAACAAGATCCTCACGGCCCATCGCTCGCACGAGTGCATGCCACATCTGCTGTTGGGCAAAGATAAACACGTAATCATTCGGCCCGCCCGGAGCACAGGGATAGATGGCGCCGGGAACCGCCGGCCCCAGTTGATTACCCGTTCGCTCCACGGGTTTGCCAAATCGTTGGTGGTCACGCAAGCTCACACGGATAAGGTTCACCACCGCATCTTGCATAGAAACTTCGACTTGTTGTCCTTCTCCAGTCACGTTGCGCTGCATCAACGCGGCCAGGATGCCAATCGTACAGTGCATCCCGGTGCCGGAATCGCCAATACAGGCCCACGTCACTGTAGGAGGACCATCCGGATATCCGGTCACGCTCATAGCGCCGCCCATGGCCTGGGCGATCGGCTCATAACTTTTGTAGTTGCTGTGCGGACCGTACGTGCCAAACCCTTTGATGCTGGCGGACACGAGACGCGGGTTCAACTGTTTGAGCGTTGGATAGCCAAACCCGAGCCGAGCAAGCACGCCGGGGCCAAAGTTTTCCAAGAGGACATCTGCCGTTTTGATCAGTTTCTGAAAAACTTCTTTTCCACGTGGACTTTTTAAGTTGAGCGTCAGGCTTCGCTTGTTCGCGTTGAACGTCAGAAAGAAGAGACTATCAGCGTCAGGCCGATCGCTCAGGCTCGTGCGGGCAATGTCGCCTGTGCCGGGTTCTTCTACTTTGATGACGTCCGCCCCGAGCCACGCCAGCATCTGACCACACGAGGGGCCAGCTTGATTATTGGTGAGATCAATCACCCGGATGCCTGTCAGCGCTTTGCCCATTCTTTATCTGCTCCTCTCCGTGTTTTCTATGCAAGCGCCTGTATCACTTCATTGGACTTGCAGACGGTAGTCAGGAATGAAAGGACTCCTGCAAGAATCACTCGGTGCGCTTCTTCTGTCGTCGCGACACAACAATCGTCAGGGATGATAATGGTGTAGCCACGATCAGCTCCATCGCGGGCCGTGCCTTCGACCACGCCATCCGTCGCCACCCCAGTGAGCACGAGATGGGTAATGCCCCGAGCTTGAAGAATGCCTTCTAACGGGCTCGCGTAGAAAGCGCTGACCCGCGTTTTTGTGAGGACGAAATCTGACGGCGCCGGAGTGAGATCGGCGTGGATCTCCGCGCCCCAGGTTCCCTCCTGCAACGCTTGCATCTGCTTCATGCCCTGAAAGATCTGCACGTTGTTGGGCATGTCGGCATAGTCTGGCCGATACGCATGCCGCACGTGAATGATCGGAACCTGAGCGGCTCTCCCAGCCTCTGCCAATTTCTTGATCGTCCCTAGCAGATTTTTCTCTTTGATCATTCTTGGCATCGCCCCATTCGTGAGGCTGCCTCCAACTTTGCCTTGTTCATGCACGATATCGTTCTGGCAGTCCATCACGAGGATCGCGCTTTTCCCTTTGGGTAATGTAGGGACACTCATAGTTGCTCCTCCTTATTTGAACTGAGTGTCTGAAGCCAGACGGATAAGGCTCCACATGCAAAGCACTCTACGGCAGGAAAGCTGGCAGTGTCAATCTTGATGCGCTCATCCTTGACATCCTCCAGGCTTCTAGACTAGGAGGGAGAACGACTGACAACTGATCGCCGGATACGATCCTCAAACAAAAAGGAGGGGATTATGGCGGGACACTCTGAGGCAGTCATTCCAGCGCTGCGGGTGCAGCGCTGGCCGCAACGTTTCACTGTAGTTTTTCTTCTCTTTCTCAGTGTGGTGGTTCTTTACATGGATCGGGTCAATATCTCAGTCGTAGCCCCCGTGCTCATGCAAGAGTTCGGTTGGGACCCGGCGGTCATGGGCACGATCCTCTCCGCTTTTTTTCTTGGCTACTTTCTCACCCAAATTCCTGGCGGATGGCTTTCTGATCGTTGGGGAGCCAAAAGTATTCTGGGCGGGGCGGTAACGTGGTGGTCTCTCATCACCATGCTGACGCCGTTTGCGCAAACCACGTGGTCGATGATAGCGGTGCGCGTGTCCCTCGGGCTGGGAGAGGGGATGAGCCCGCCTTGTCTCTACACCAGCATAGCGCGTTGGGTGCCGGTCAGTGAACGCTCACGCACGTCCGCCTTTATCGCTACTGGCATGTATGTCGGGATTGTCCTGGCGTTTCCCTTAGCGGTGTGGATCATGACGCATATCGGCTGGCCGTGGGTATTTTATGTGTTTGGTTTCTTTGGCCTGCTGTGGAGTGCTTCGTGGTATCTGTTAGTGACGAACAATCCGGAAGAGCATGCAAACATCTCGTCAGAAGAAGTTGCCCTCATCCTCCAAGGACAAAGCGAAACGCCACGAGCACAAGTTGTGCCTTGGGGTCTCTTCTTTCGAGCGCCGGCATTTTGGGCGCTGCTCTGCGCCCATTTTTGTACGAATTGGACTTGGTACACATTCCTCACTTGGCTGCCGTCGTATCTCGTGCAGGTCAAGGGGTTCTCTCTGAACGAGATGGGCGTCTACGCGACGTTTCCTTACATCGCTATGATGTTCATCGGCAACGGCGCCGCCTGGCTCGCGGATGACCTGATTCGGCGCGGGGTAGGTATTACTCTGGTTCGGAAAGTTTCCCAAACTGTCTGTTTTTGCGGCGCTGGTTTGTTCTTATTGCTATTAGCGCATACCTCTTCTCCTGCACTGACGATTCTCTGCATTACGCTCGGACTTGGATCGCTGGCCTGCTTTTCGAGCGGCATGGGTATTAATCATCTCGATATTGGACCGAAGTACGCTGGCGTGCTCGTGGGTTTGACGAACACTGCTGCCTCGATTCCTGGCATCCTTGCCCCCATTATTACTGGCTTTGTTGTGAAGTATACTGGTAGCTGGGATACCGTATTCTATCTTGCTACCGTGGTCATGTTGGTGGGAACGGTGGTGTGGAATCTGTTCGCCAGCGGGAAAAAGCTTTTCGATTAGTACTGCATCACAAAGAATAATGTGGGACTATTATTCTTTGCCGCCACTCTGCGCCCAAACTGGATAACGCTGGGGAGAAGGTATAAATTGCGCTGGGAGTCGCCTAATGGTCTGTCTTATAGTCGATGACGGGACCCGATAGACATGGGTTGTAAAGAGAGGGACAGTTGCTAGACTATCCCTCTCATGGAGGGGGAGGTATGCCGTATCCTTCGCGAGACCGAATCACCTCGATGCCGTCGCTGAATTCCGGAACTGTGCTATCCTGTCCTGCCTGCGATATGGGGCTTTATCTGCTCGTGAAAAAGGTCACGCGCGACGGGAGTTTTTCTGGAGCAGTCAAACCTATGGCCGATGTGCCCGAATATGTGCGCGGCGGTTCCGGGCCAAAAAAGTGTCCTTTCTGTAAAGTTGGAGAATGGTGGTATCCGCCTGGAACCGTGCATACGTTGCAGTATGGCTGGGTGGAGTAAGGAGAACAGCATGGAGAGTCCGAGCCAAACGATCCACAATTTCCACGCGCACGTCTACTACGATCCTACAACGCGGGAAGCAGCGGCGCGTGTGCGAGATGCTGTAGCCGAACAGTTTGAAGTGGAGCTGGGGCGCTGGCGTGAGGAACCGGTCGGTCCGCATCCCAAGTCGATGTACCAAGTGAAATTTGCACCCGAAGAGTTCGGGCGGATCGTGCCGTGGTTAATGCTCAATCACCAAGGGCTCGATGTGCTCATTCATCCTTCGACTGACGATGATGTTGGAGATCATACGCATCGCGCTTTGTGGCTGGGAGAAAAACTCGCTCTTAACATCGACGTTTTGCGACAATTCCAGGCGGCCCAACAGAAAGGATAAGGAGACTTCACATGAGCCCTGCGGGCCTTTTTCGTCCGTGCGCTGCGTTAGTAGCGAGCTGTCTTCTTTTCTTGCTCTCTTCCTCACTACGAGCCGAACAACAAGCGAGCGATGAAAAAACCACGACAGAGTTGAAAGCCATTCTTGCTGGCGCTCACCGCGCTGCGGCCGATTCTGCTCGTGACCAATATCGCCACCCGCTCGAAACGCTGACCTGGTTCGGCATTAAAGACAACATGACTGTCGTAGAAATCTGGCCGGGCGGCGGTTGGTATACAGACATTCTGGCGCCGCTACTGAAAGACCATGGAACCTACTACGCGGCTGGCGCTGGTCCGGAGTCTGAGGGCGCGAAGAAATTCCAAGAAAAACTGGCGGCGAATCCTGACCTCTTCGGCAAAGTGCAGGTAACCGTGCTTGCCCCGCCGCAGGAACTGGAGATTGCACCGGCGGGCTCGGCAGATCTGGTGCTGACCTTCCGCAATACCCATAACTGGATGGCGAGCGGTCAGGCGGAAAATGTCTTCAAGGCAATGTATACAGCGTTGAAACCAGGCGGCGTGCTCGGCGTTGTCGAACATCGAGGCAACCCGTCTATGGAACAGGACCCAAAAGCGGCTTCTGGCTATGTCCGGGAAGATTATGTCATCAAGTTTGCAGAAGGCGCGGGGTTTCAGCTCGCCGGTCGTTCAGAGATTAACGCCAACCCCAAAGACACGAAAGACTATCCTCAAGGCGTATGGACGCTGCCGCCAGTGCTGCGCCTCAAAGATGTTGATAAAGAAAAGTATCTCGCGATCGGCGAGAGCGACCGCATGACGTTGAAGTTCGTGAAGCCTGTGGCAAAGTAGATTGGCAAAACTGTCCGCAACTTACACGTAAGGAGGCAATTATGGCGAGTCCGCAACTACAAATGGCGCTTGAGGCGTTCAAGATGATGGGGGAAAAGATGGCGCAGGCAGGAAATGACATGAAGACCATGCGCGCTACGATGGAGAGTATGACCCAGTTTCCTTCGGCGGGGGAAACGAAGTGCACGCCCGTGAATGCTGGCGGCGTTCCTGCCGAATGGATTGCCGGTCCTGGCGCCGCCAATGATCGAGTGATTCTGTATCTCCACGGCGGCGGCTATGTGATGGGCTCCATTGCCACGCATCGTGAGATGGTTGCGCGTTTGTCGAAAGCTTCAGGCGCACGAGCATTGCTGGTAGATTATCGCTTGGCCCCAGAGCATCCGTTCCCTGCTGCTGTCGATGACGCCACGGCAGCGTATCGCTGGTTGTTGTCACAAGACATTAAGCCTTCTCGTATTGTCGTGGCTGGGGACTCGGCTGGCGGAGGGCTCACCTTGGCGACGCTCGTGGCGTTGCGTGACGCGAAAACTCCTCTCCCCGCGGCTGGCGTGTGCCTTTCACCGTGGGTGGATATGGAAGGGACCGGGGAATCAATGATAACCAGAGCGAAAGCTGATCCGGTGGTGCAAAAACAAGGGTTGCTGGGTATGGCGCAGCTTTACCTTGGTGGGAAAGATCCGAAGTCGCCGCTTGCGGCGCCGCTCCATGCTGATTTGCGCGGTCTACCGCCCCTGTTCATTCACGTGGGTGATGCTGAGACGCTGCTTGACGACTCCACCCGCATCGCTGAGAAAGCCAAGATGGCTGGCGTCAAAGTAGACTTGGAAATCTGGCCGGAAATGCCGCATGTGTGGCACATGTTTGCTCCTTTCTTACCGGAAGGACAACAGGCCATCGACAAGATCGGTCAGTTTGTACAGAAGACGGTGTAAGTCTCAGATTCTTGAGGGATCGGAGAGCCTGACAAAGGCTCCCCGATCAATTTTACGCTCGCTCCCCAAGCAACGGCGAAGTCACCTTCATAAACGTTTCGTTGAGCGACGTGCGCACATCGACTACCGTGGGTTTGTCGCAGGTCAGGGCTTCCTGCAATGCCGGCGCAAGTTGCCGCGGGTCTTCCACTCGAATGCCGTGACAGCCCATCGCGCGGGCAATGTTCGCGTGGTCGAAAGCGGCGAAGTCACAAGCGATGTTTCTCTCCCCTTGACCGTGTTTCACCCAACCGAGTGCTTGGTTGTTGAATACAATGTTGACAACGGGAATATTTTCTTCAATTGCGGTCATGAGTCCGTTCATAGCGATGCCAAAGCCGCCGTCGCCGCTGACTGCAATCACTTGACGTTGTGGATAAATAAGTTTTGCTGCTAAAGCCGCTGGCAGTGCATAGCCCATGCCGCCAATCCCAGCGGGTTGCAGGAAGGTGTTAGGTCCTTTGGTCTGATAGTAATGCGTCATGAAAATGCGGTTCTCGCCTGCGTCACAGCAAATGATCGCGTCATTGGCGACCGCATTTTGTAACTCTTTAATAACACGCTGAGGCAGAATCGGCGTTGCGAGCGAAGCGAATTCTACGGCGTTGAAAAATCCGTGTTGCTGACGTGCAGCGTGTATCCGGGTGCGTGCAGCTTCTCTTTTTTCTTTAGTCACCTGGCCATTGAGTGCGGCGATGAGTTGGGTGAGCACCGTCTTCGCGTCGCCGGTTAACGCCACTTCGGCTGGAATCGTCCACGAGACATTTTTCGGTTCGATATCGATCTGAATCAGGGTCTGACGTCGTGGGTCGAGCAGCTTGGGATTCGCGTATGCTGTGTCGGTGACGCCGAGTTTAGAACCGACGACGAGCACGACATCGGCGGCGCCAATGACTGCGTTAGAGAGCGACGTACCGAAGTTCCCACACGTCCCGAGTGCTAAATCATGGGTTTCCGCGAACGTTCCTTTTCCTCCCGCTGTTGTCGCTACTGCGGCGCCGAGGTGTTCCGCCACGGTAATAAGTTCCGCATAAGCCTGACTCACGCGCACCCCGTTGCCGGTGACGATCACTGGCCGTTCGGCTTCGGCGAGCAGACGAGCGGCTTGTTCAACAACGACGGAATCAGCTTGGGGCAAAGGGCCTGGCAAATACATGTCACTTGCATACAGCGGAGGATTGGTGTCTGGTCCCACACGCCCACGCAACGCTTGACTGTGATAGAGCACAGCCACGGGGCCGCGTTCGCCGGTGAGAGCATGCTTGATGGCGAGCTGCGTGCACTGCACGGCGTGAGCAGGATTCAGCGCTACGAGTGTTTGCTTGGTAATCGCGGAGAACAACCCCTTGGCGTCCCACGTCCCATACTCGCCCGCGCCGGATTGATAGGGTCCATGTTGAGAAAACGGGGCATGATCAGAGAGATCTCCAAGCAGCAACATTGGCGAACTCGATAGATGCCCTTCGATCGCGCCCATCGTCGCCCCTGCGAGGAATGCGCCTTGGGCCATCGCCACGCCTGGTTTCCCTGTGAGTCTGCCGTACACTTCCGCCATGACCCCAGCCTTAGGTTCCTCGCGCACCAGCACCGTGCGAATGGCGCTCTTGTGGTCATAGAGAGCATTGTAAATTTGACCGGCGTTTCCTCCAGGCATGCCGAAGACCATATCGATCCCGGCCTGCTCCAATGCGCGGACGATTGCTTCTCGAACTGGGACTTCTTCGGTGAGTAAAAGCCGCGCTTTTCGGCTATCTGTTAATTTTGTAGCCATACGGTGTCCCCTACTATTTCAGACAGAATCGGCAAATCGGTTTTGTTTTGAGACTTCCCCTCACCTTACGTCCCTCAGGAGAGAGGGCGGCAGGAGCAAAG
Source organism: uncultured Enterobacteriaceae bacterium (assembly GCA_964618735.1). Lineage (GTDB taxonomy): Bacteria > Desulfobacterota > Binatia > Bin18 > Bin18 > SYOC01. The sequence goes on along the minus strand of CAZUFQ010000008.1, from coordinate 14,054 downwards.
CGACTGCAGGTGAGGGGACTTCAACGGAGTCAACCAGAATGAAAATCGCTCTAGCGAGCGGGCGGGCGGTGCCCCCACATGCTGCCAGACGTGTGGTATTGCACTTGCCAGATGCTGTCATCGACCTCGCGTCCACCCCAGCCATATTCGATGTCAAAGCCCGAAGGAGTGCGCAGATAAAAGGACATCATGTGATCATTCGTGTGACGACCCAATCCCCGAGAAATGGGAATGCCTTGATCTTGACAGAGGTAAAAAGTAGCGCCGACATCGTCAAACGATTTTGCCTGGAGCATGAAATGATTCAGCCGCTTCGGCGGGTTCGGCATGCCATAAAACGCGATCGTATGGTGACGAGGGTTACAATGGAAAAAGGCGATGCGGAAGCGGTTGCCCGGCGGGCGCTCTACCTCAACGAAATCGCTGATTTTCATTCCCAAAACGTCGCGATAAAAATGAATGCTGCGCTCCAAATCGTCCATCACTACAACCATGTGGCCTAACCCCTGCGCCCCGGCGACAAAACCGGAGATCGGGCGAGGGGACTGGAATGGAGCGTTAAACGCCATGAGCGGTCCATAAAAGACTTCTGAAGGATTACCGCTGGGGTCCTTAAACAAAATCAAATCGACGACGCCGCGCGCTCGCGCCTCGGCTGGCGTGCCCTGGCGGACTTCGACGCCCGCTGCTTTGAGCTGTGCGCTCATCTCGTGCAAAGCGTGTTCGTCGGTGACTTCCCAGCCAATATAGGCGAGATCGTCTTTCCCGGTGGGGTGTACGAGGAAACGATGGTGATACTCATCGTTTCGCAGTAATAACGTTCCATCATCTTCCCGACCACTAATCTGCAGGCCGAGAGTTTGGGTGGCGAATCGCTCCCACGCGTTGATGTCGCTGACGCTAAGGCCCAGATAGCCAAACTGCGTGATGCTTGCCATGAAGTCCTCCTCTGACGGCGAGTGACATGTAGCGCGTAGACTAGCATGCCGCTTCGTACTGAGCGAGGACTTTTCCCACGGTTCGGAGAGAAAAGGCTGGAAAAGGACGCTGAGAGAAAAAAGTTGAAAAGCTGGAGAAAAGCGCTCAGTGTCAGATATAGGTCGCGGGGGAGGAATCTTCCTGGAATCCCTCTTCCGACAGCCAACCGCGTCGCCGCGCTTTGGCGACGAAAGTAGAAACCGTATGTCCCGTTAATTCGCTAAAAGGGATTGCGGTAAATTGCCATCCTGTGTGCCACTTGGAAAACTGCCCTTGCTCCTGGTCGATGGTAAATCCCAATGACACTAAGAGATCCTGAATTGATTCATATTGCCAAAAGCTCATGCACACAACCCCTTCATGAGAATCTACTTCAAAGCAATTGCAACTTCAGTGCCGTTCCCTTTGTCAAGGAGAAAAGTCTGGTATCTTCTTGCCTGGCTTACAAAAAAGCGAACAGACGGAGCAGTAGACGGGAGCAACGCTGTTTCGGAAGTGACGGAAGGGACAAATTTTTGACAGCATGTGGTCAAAATTGCCACGTGCTGCCCTCTTTTCGTGCAGGGTAGGTTTCTTCGGAAAAGAAAGGATTTGACAAATGTCCTGTGCTTTCCTACATGGAGGTGCGGGTTGAGATTCGCCCGGGAGATTGCGGAGCTGCGTAATGGCCAATCATGTTTTCATTTGCTACGCGCGTGAGAAGGTATGCTACTCCTCAAGGGGCTTAGGCCCTAAAGAATGTTGCCCACGGCGTGAGCCGTGGGATGAAGAGGAAGAACATCTTAGGAGAAAGCTTCGTAGGGGCGCAAGAGTTAACGCCTTTGAAATGGCTGCCCGTCGTGCTAGGACAAAAATCATGGAAATCACTTTCGACATTCCGGACGAATTAGCCTCTCGTATACGTTTTCTGGAGGATCAACTGCCAAAGATTTTAGAATTAGGACTCCGTGAGTTTAGCGCTACCGCGCAACCTGGGTTTGAGGGAGTCGCTGCAGTGGTGGAAGCACTGGCTGCGCTTCCAAGTCCAGAACAAGTGTTGGCTCTCCGCCCTTCCGAGACATTGCAGTCGCGAATTGAGGTTCTTCTGGAGAAGAATCGGACAGAAGGCTTGAGTCCTGCCGAAGAGCAAGAGTGGGCGCAATACGAGTACCTCGAACACATCGTCCGCAAGGCTAAAGCGAAAGCCGCTGCGAAGTTGAAAACCGCCTGATCATATATGGCTTCGGCGCATGTTCCTGCAGCTCTTCGACGATTCGTCTTTGAGCGGGCCGCTGGTTGCTGTGAATATTGCGGCATTGCCGAACCGGTTGTGTTTGCCCCCCACGAGATCGACCATATCCTCGCGCAAAAGCATGGAGGGCAGACTGAAGCTGATAACCTCGCACTGTCCTGCGCTCTGTGCAACAAACGCAAGGGTAGCGATATTGTCTCTATCGACCCCGAGACTGGACAAATCGCTCCTCTCTACCATCCACGTCGAGAGCGGTGGTCTGAGCATTTCAGCTTGGAGGGATCTCAGATTGTTCCCTTGACTTTGACTGGCCGAGTAACTATCCGGTTACTCCAGCTAAATCATCCTGACCGAGTGGCGGAACGTGAACTTTTGTTAGCGACTGGACAATTCTCGCCTCTTCCCTGAGTGCAGAGTGGAAAGGCTATCCCCATGAGTGTTCGTGAAGTTTTCGATCGTACAGCGAAAGACTATGATCGGGCGCGGCGGCAATTAGTGCCGTGCTTCGATGATTTTTATGACACCGTGCTGAAGCGGCTGCCATACCAGGCCGATGACGCCTTTTCCGTGCTGGACCTTGGCGCCGGTACTGGGCTGTTGTCGCTCTTCATTGCACAGACTTTTCCCCATGCGCAGTTGACGTTGGTTGATGTCTCGCCACAAATGTTAACAATTGCCCAGGAGCGCTTTTCTGCCGGGGACCAACGAGTGCAGTTTCTTACTGGCGACTTCGCCCAATTGCCACTGACGGGATCGTACGATGTTGTAGTATCCGCATTGGCCATCCATCACCTGCCGGGTGAAGAAAAATTCCAGCTTTTTAAAAAGGTTTACAATTGGCTGCGGCCCGGAGGCGTCTTTGTCAACGCTGACCAAATCATCGGTCCCACGCCTGCGATTGAACAGCAGTATCGCCAAGCCTGGCTGATGCAAGTTCGAGAACTTGGAGTGAGCGATGATGATCTGCAGCGAGCCCTGACCCGCATGCAGGAAGACAAACCCTCACCGCTCGCAATGCAGCTGCAATGGCTTACCGAAGCCGGATTCACACAAGTACGATGTGATCTGGACCGGCAGATTTTTGGAGTGTTCTCTGGGGTGAGGTGAAATCGTACGAATAGGGGTTGCAAGAGAAGATACTTTTCTTTACGCAGTGAGACTTTCTTCAAAAAGGCGGCGTAGTTATACTAACTCGACAGGGGATAATTTTATGAGGAGTCGTCAAGAATGTTTGTGGTTCTGTTATTGCTGATGCTGAGTATGGTGAACACTGCATACGCCGGCGACCAAGTCGCGCTTACTGAACATATTGTTCCACTTGAGAACTTTGAGGAATACTCACCGCAAACATTTCCGCAAGAATGGAAGGTGCGGGGGAGCGATGAAGTAGCACATTTGGTCTACCATGTTGCTGAAGAAAACGGCAATCATTTTCTGCATGCCTACGCGCACGGCCAAGAAGTCCAGATCGGGCTGACCAAGGTTTTTTCTCCAAAACAATTTCCTCTTTTACAATGGCGCTGGCGAGTGAAGAAGTTGCCTAGTGGTTCTGATGAGCGAGCCACGAAGACGAACGACTCTGCGGGCGGCGTCTACGTCGTGTTCGACAGCGCTTGGCTGCCGCGAGTGCTCAAGTATGTGTGGAGCGCTTCGTTGCCGGTAGGAACGCAGTTCGATAGTCCTGAGTACTGGCGGGCGAAGGTGATTGTCTTGGAGAGCGGGACTGCCGCTGCCGGGGAATGGAAATCGGAAACAGTGAATTTTTACGAGGACTACAAAAAACTCTTTGGTGCTGAACCGACGGAAGCGAAGGGTGTGGCGCTCTTGACCGATTCCGACACGACAGGCACGGTAGCTGAAGCTGACTACGACGATTTCACTTTGCTGCAAACAGATGTTGTCCCAACCGTACGGTCAACCGGAGTGACTGCTTCATTACACCACTCCGATGATCGCCCACAATGAATAGAGTAGGTTGAGGAGGTGTAGGTCATGGCGCTATCTCAAACAGAGATTCAAGGAAAACTCCGGGGTTTGCCGGGGTGGGAACTCGTAAAAGGAAAGTCTATTCAAAAGAAATTCTCTTTTAGCAACTTCAAAGAAGCGCTGGCGTTTGTGAATCAAGTGGGAGAGTTGGCGGAGAAGTCTGACCATCATCCGGACATTACGATCAATTACAATAAAGTCACTCTCGCGTCGTGGACGCATACTGCGGGTGGGCTCACCGCGAAAGACTTTGATCTTGCTGGCCATATCGAAAAAATTGGGAAGACTGAATAGCGGGACGTCATAAAGAAATCCCTATATTTCATCGCACGCAAGACGTGATGCGTGTTGCATGAACATCGATCGGTCATACACCCTTGCCTCTTCACACTCGCATCCTCATTGGCCTCTGCCTGGGCGCTGTTGGCGGAGCCCTTGCTCACTTCGTGTTTGGCGAAAGCGAGGGCCTCGTCGCGTTTACCATGTATGTCAGTGAACCTTTTGGAAGACTCTTCCTCCGACTCATTTTCATGATTGTGCTACCGCTGCTTTTCTCCGCTTTAGCGTTAGGTGTGGCGGGGCTCGGCGACATTCGTACTCTCGGGCGCATTGGGCGGAAAACTTTTCTCTACACCATTGTCGCTACGTCCGCGTCGGTAGTGTTGGGGTTGGCTCTGGTCAACCTCTTTCATCCTGGAACAAGTCTCACTCCAGAAACACGTGCAACGCTTCAGCGCATGCTTCCAGCTCCCCCAGCCCCAGCTGCTGCGTCGAATGAAAATCCAGTCATAAGAACGCTGAATGCGATCGTCCCGGACAATCCGCTGCGCGCCGCGGCGCAGGGCGACATGCTCGCGGTGATGTTTTTTTCCCTCATGGTTGGAATCGGCATCGCACTCTCACCCGCTGAAAAAATTGAGCCCCTGGTCAAGACGCTTGAGGGACTCTACGAAGTCGTGATGCGGCTGATCGAACTGGCGATGCGCCTCGCTCCGTACGGAGTGGCGGCGTTGCTGTTTACATTGACCGCGCGCTTCGGGTTGCCTGTGCTGAAACCCTTGCTTGGCTATGTGAGTGTTGTGCTGGGTGGACTCTGCCTGCATCAATTCGTTACGTACTCTTTCTTGGTGCGCTACTTGGCTGGTCTGAATCCGCGTTTCTTCTTCCGGCAAATCAGTGAGGTGATGATGACCGCATTTTCCACCAGTTCGAGCAACGCCACGCTGCCCACTGCACTGCGAGTGACCCAGGAAAAGCTGGGCGTGCCGCGAGACATCGCCTCCTTTGTGTTGACGCTGGGCTCAAGCGCAAATCAAAACGGTACAGCGCTCTTCGAAGGCGTGACGATTCTTTTTCTGGCGCAATTTTATGGAGTGGAGCTGAGTCTTGGATCTCAAGCACTGGTGGTGCTGGTGTCTGTGTTGGCTGGGATTGGCACCGCCGGGGTGCCCGGCGGATCTTTGCCCATGATGGTGCCGATTCTCCAATCGGTAGGAATTCCCGGCGAGGGGATTGGCATTATTCTTGGTGTGGATCGCATCCTCGACATGTCTCGCACCGTTTTAAATGTCACAGGGGATATCACTGCAGCGGTCTATGTAGCCCATTCCGAAGGCCGATTACCACAAAATCTCCCATAAATCAGCAGAAAAAGCTCTCGCATTTCCCGGCCTTTCCGCCATAGGGCCCACGTCATTCCCGAAAAGCCCATTCATCTACTGCTTGCCTCCAGAGCCGTGCGAGTCCGCTAACAATCTGAAGTTTATCATACAGATCAGGCTTGGTCGCCGTCTTGAGAGGGTCTTTCGGCTGATCAGCGCCTGCTGGGGCCTGTTGGACAAGGTAATCTATAAGTTCATCGGCGCTGGTAATGCCTGTGTCTCTCATAAAGGGAACATAATCGCTCCCCAAATGGGTGCGCAGCCAAGCCTGCGCGACCCACTGGCGGAGCTGATGATAAGAAAAACCTGTACGTAAGGCCAATTCGAGCGGTATCGCATTCGCGAGGTTCTCTACATTATCATAACCTTCTCGCGTCAGGCGACTAATGTGTTCGTAGCTGACGCCGGGTAAGCTTGCTAATGGCGTTGCGAAGTATCGTTCTGTGGTGATATGAAAGCGCGCCGCCATCCATTTGCGCATATAGAGCAGAGCTGTTTCAGGAAAGTAGCCAAAAAAGAAACTCATGAGCGGCGTTAAGACACTCAGGTTTTGCGAAAGATGAGAAAAAAGAAAAGAGACGACCAAAGAAAGGAGACTGGCCGTGACCATACGAATGGTGTTCGCGACAAAGGTGTGCGGCGAGAGGCCGAGCGTGAAATAGCTGCGCAATAAATCGCTGACCATGTACACATAAGCTCCCAGGAACCCAAATTGAAATGCGGTGAGACTGACAATGACGTGATGGTAAAACTGATCTTGGTGCTCCGCAAACAGTTCGATATAGGGTCCCAGCAGCAACAAATTAGCGCCTTTGCTGTAATCGACGCCGCAACCCGCTGTGACGTTTGGGATGGGCTTCAGCAGCAACAGAATAGAAGCCCCAAAAGCCGTGATGGTCATTAAGCTGAGGACACTGCCTCGATAATTACGCGCGCTGAAGTCATAGTCCAGTATCTTTTTTATCATCGCTCCATTGGCGGCCCATTGCGCCTCGGTCAAATCATTCTTCACGCGCTGATGTTTTACGGTCTTCATACTTTTTATGTAAAAGTATGTGATGCCGGGAACGGCGAGGACGGCGAAGAAAAACAGAAGAACATTGTAGCCGAGAAGGAAAGGATCAAACCAGTGCACAAACGAGAACAGAGAAGGTGGGGCGACACAAGGAACGTTCTGTTCCTCCGCTATCGCCATCTGAGATCCCATCAGCAACGTGCTGAGAGAACAGAGGAGGGACAAGAGAGAGCTGCCGTGTTGCGGTGTTGCGCTTTTAGTTGGCGCCGATTTTTCTCTCACTTTTATCACCCTGAACACCTCCTTGCTGTTCAATTCTAGGCGCGCTGCCGCCCGGAGAGTGAAAATAGCTGGACGAGGAAATGCTATTGCTTCATGACTAGGAGTCCAACAGCTCCATAATGACCCGCTGATAAAACGACAGGTAATCGAACGGTCGTTGAATGTGCGGGTCTGTGCGACCGAAGTTCCATCCTGCTAACTCGATGTGATCAGCTCGGACAACGCCTTTGTACTCCGCCCAGATCGCTGATGATAGCGGCACCTGACTATCGTTCTCTGCCGCTTGTGCGCTGAGCGGCCGCGCCCACGGTCGAAACCACGACGGCATTTCCGAGAGCGGCCGCACCCCTGCGTAAGAAATATAACGAACATCAGACCGATCGGGAAACTGCTCATTAAAATGCTGGCAGGCTTCAGGGGTTAAATCTGTCAATGCTTTTTCCGTCCCCCGTCGGAGAAGCGTCTGCACGAGACCGGAGGTATTGAGTATCCACGTCGCCACTGGAGTGCCGCGGTGCGGCGTGGCGACTGTTGCAAGACCACGCACCCGGCGCTGCACATCCAGCTTTGAGATGAAGTAGCGACAGTCGAGCCCTCCCATGCTGTGCGCCACGAGATATAGTTGTTCGTAGGGGAATTGGACCAGATTCGCCGCTAAGGCGTCGGCTCGGTCGACCACATTGCCGAAGGCAGGTTGCTCTGGAAAGAACGCCGGGAGCCCCCACTGGGCCATTGCTGCTTTCATCCCCCGGAAATACTCAATACGCTTTCCGAGGAAACGCTTCTCCGCAAATCCTCCCAGCCCGTGAACGAACACAACACCCAGCGTGTCCTTGCGCTTTCCTACTTGTTCCAATGTGAAGTCTCTCTTCTCCTTATAGTCTAATCTCGCGTCTGTATTTCCCGCACGCGCTGTCGCACCGCCTCGATGATCTTGGGGATTGCGACATCGTTTGCCATATTAATAACCCACGCCGGCAACGCTCCGCCAGGATCCGTGTGAATGAAATAGGTTACGTGGGTGGACGTCCCAGCATTACCTGGCTGGAGTTCCCATGACCCAATATTAGTCAATGTTGGTTCGCCAACTCCTTTACGGAGAGAGGGATCGTCTTTGACGAGATTCCATTGGAGCCGGTACGCTCCCTGAGCAGCGCAACTCAGGTCATCAAGCAAGTGAATTGTATAGTAGCGATCACTGATCGGCCACGGTAGATCGAGCTGTTGAAAGACCCAGAGTTCTCCCGCTTCGTTCTTGACGATTTCGCTTTCGGTAACGTATGGCATAAATTCCGGGTAGCGTGAAGGATCGGAGAGGACGGTGAACACGCGTGTTGAAGGCGCGGCAATGACAGCCTTCGCCAGCACTTCACGAATGGAAGAGCCAGGGACAGCTCGACTACATGTCTGCATATCTCCTGTTGTCGAGCAGTTCCAATGTGGTTCGACAGCAGGATTTCTTGTGGTGAAAGCGACGTTTCCTGGACAAATAATCTCTTCCTGTGAGGCGACGTTTGTGACGCCTATGAGAAGAGTCAATGCCACAATGGCGAAGCAGCACAAAGGCATACGCTAATCGCAGCGAACTGAAACTCTGGAGAATTGTTATAGTGCGCTTCCTGTTGAGTTGTCTAGCTCCGATTGCTTAGTGTAGTTTCAGGATACCTCTTGGGGAATACCGTTGTAGGGGTCCGATTCATCGGACCCACCCACGGGCTTGATCAATCAAGCCCCTACCCCTGCCTTGGCCGAATCGAGGCGTATCATATTCCCCAACCGGTTTCCTGCAGATGCACTAGACAACAGTCATCTAACGCTCGCAGCCATAGCTGTTCTTTGCTATGGTCCGAGAGTCGTAGGGGCGAGGTGACCTCGCCCCTACCCATGGCTAGAAGCCAGAATTTTATTATGCACCCGACTAAAGGAGAAAATCCGTATGGCCTATGAAACCTTCATGGTGGAGCGTGCCGGCGCAATCGCCACCGTCTTTTTCAATCGCCCGGAAAAGCTCAATCCGATCAACGAAAAAGTCATGCGGGAACTGCTTGCTATTGCGCAGGAGTTCCAAGAAGACGACGAGACTCGGGTCATCATCTTGACGGGGCAAGGGCGTTCTTTTTGTGTCGGCGCTGATATGCAGATGCTGGCGGCTAGTGCGGAGTACAATGCGCAACAGTCGGTGAGTGATTCGGTGCGACTCCGTTCCGCAAAGAGGGGCTGGCGCATCATGGAAGAATGGGAGCGACTTGACCAGATCACTATTGCTGCGGTCAATGGGTTCGCTGTAGGCGGTGGCTTGTCGCTCGCGATGGCGTGTGACTTTCGCATTGCGGCCAGCGGCGCCCGTCTCTGGATTCCCGAGGTGCGTCTCGGCGTGCCGTATATGTGGGGGTCAATTTCGCGCTTGATCAATCTTGTCGGCATGGCCAAGGCTAAGGAACTCGTCATGACCTGTGATGAGGTGACAGCGGAGGAAGCGCTCGCCATCGGTCTGGTGAATCAGGTCGTGCCCGGAGAGCAGCTCACCCAGGCTGCGCATGCTTTTGCGGGCAAAATTCTCAACAAGCCGCCTATGGCGATACGTCGCACGAAAGAATTTTTTAAAGCGTTGGACGTCAATCGCGCCGGCGATATCACGTATGCCGACGCCCATCTGGGGCTGGCGACAGCGCTCAGCAATGATATGCGCGAAGCCGTGTCCGCCTTCAGGGAAAAACGCGAAGGCAAGTTTCATAATCGTTAACATGAGCCAGATCAACATTATAGAGATCAAGGCGCGCTGTGCTGACCCGCAACGCATTCGCGCGGTGCTGCATGAGCGTCACGCAGAATTTCGCGGCGCAGATCACCAGGTCGATACCTATTTTAAGACGGCGCATGGACGGTTGAAGTTACGCGAAGGGCACATTGAAAACGCCCTGGTGTTCTACGAACGCGAGAATCAAGCAGCGCCCAAACACTCTCAGGTCTCTTTGTATCCGGCGACGTCGCCCGCAGTGTTGAAAGACGTGTTAGTCCGGGCGCTCGACGTGCTGGTGATCGTTGAGAAACACCGTGAGATTTATTTCATTGACAACGTAAAATTTCATATTGACGAAGTGGACTCGCTTGGTTTGTTTGTGGAAATCGAAGCGATCGACGCTGACGGTAATCTGGGTAAGGATCATTTACTGAGACAATGTCAAGAATTTCTCCAGCTCTTCGCCATTCCTGCCCAAGACTTGATGGCCGTGTCATATAGTGATTTGCTCCTCAGGAGACAAGAGGAGTGAGAAGCGAAGGGATAAGTATTTCGGGCTGCTTTGCCAGACGAGCTAGTGAGTGTTGTTATTGGGTTTGGAGTGCGGTCAGAATTTGAGGAAATTTGGGCTCATGACGACAGCAGGAAAAGAAAAATCATGAGTCTAGAAGACGGGTTATGATACGTGTTTACACTATCATAAACTTGCTGGCGGTGTCTTCCCGTCAATCGTCGCTATGAGAACTTCAAAATTTCGCGCTTCGTTCAATTGCCTGTTGACCTCATACACTAGATTCTGAAAACGGTCTTTATAATCAGCATCAATCCTGCGGGAATGCATGCGATTACCAATAGTTCCCAGCATTTTGATGTTGTGGTCTGTGTGCTTCTGGCACCAGCGCCAAAGTTTACCATGAAGGCTTGGCATCTGGTCTCTAAAGTTCATTCGACGAGCTTTGTCCAAGCCTAAGTTGTAAACGTAATAGTAGGCCCGCCCAATGGATGTTCTTTGAGCTCCTTCGCGAGTATCATTGCGCAACTCATGTGCGACGATGAAAAACTCACGCCAATCAAACGGCATCATGCAATCTCGTAGTCAAATACGAGAGCGCCATCTGAACGGTGGCAATTATTCAACCACCACTCCTCATCAAAAGACTGCAAAGCGCGCTCTGGATCGTCTCCAAAATCAGCAGGTAACTGCACGGCTACCTTGACTATCATGTCATCTTCTGAGGACTGTATCCGAAGGTGAATGATCCGCTTTTCGCCGAAAGCATGCTGAAGTGGCTTTATGGCTTCGATCAAAAGTGTATAGAGTGATGTCTCTTCTGCAAGAATTTCCGTGATGAGACAGTCATCATCCAAGATCGTATAGTGCTGTTGCAGAGAGCGCAGCTGTGCCATGAGATTTTGGCTGGGACGCGCCTTACCTAAAAGAGCTGTATAAAAAGGGGATTGTGTAGCCTGCGAATGAAAAGCGATTTCTGCACCATAATAATCGAGAGAGTCTGGTGGGTACAGGTTGGTTACAGAAAAACTTTTTGTCGTCCTTACTTGTGGGATTTCATTCCATTTGTTGAGTTGAGGTTTATACGGAATAGGCGGAATTTTTTGGGGGACACCTAATCCCGTTGTAAACTGGTTATGCATTCGCTGCTTCCTCTATACCTAAAATTCCGAACACGGCATCTAGATTGTTGCGCGCCTTCGTCAAGATTTCCTTTAATGCGGTTTGCCTAGCAAATTGAGATGTGAGTCGCAAAAAGATTCCATCCGGGAAAACGGCAGAGAAATCAAGCAGCACCTCACCTTCTTCCCATTTTATATAATTGCCGTGATTCATAAGTTTACGCTGTGTCATAAAACCTTTGAACGGCTCGGGCAAGAAAGGATCCAGTATTTCTTCCCTTTGCTTAGTCAGTGGTTGCAGGTGCATCTCTAATGCGACTAGGCACGTTCCGACTGTCAGGTTACTCTCTCCGAGCAAAGCTTGTTCTGCGGCAAGTGCTACTTGTACGTCATCGTCCATTGTGGCCCAGGATGCTCTTTCTTTAGTGAATCTGTATTCTTCCGCTCCGAATTGAAAGGTGATCCCACGTTCCGGAATTCTAAAAATCATCTTATGATCGGCCAGTGTTCCAGCGGTCACAATCTCCGTGTTTGCCAAACGGAGATTAAAGGGCGAGAGCGCGGCCACTATCGCCTCGACAACTTTCGGTCTGTCATTGGCAATGAAGCCCAGATGGGGAGACTCGAAACGCACCTGATACTCCACGTTTGCCAACGGAATTTTAACGAGCTCAGGCATTCTTCTTTACCTTGATCCTCTTGTCATATCGCCACAGCATAAAGCAAATCGTTTCAAAATTCATTAAGAACGCTGACAACAGGGTAAATGAAGCGCTTCGCAGAATCAAAAACTGACCTAAGATGGAAGGTTTAGGACGATGAATCAACAAAAACCGGACAGTCACCGGCGCAGCAAGAAAAGCACCAAGAACATCTCAGACTATCAGGAGCCGGCGCACTGTCGGGGTGCTGCTCTGCTCAGCATTCCCTGGTATGAATAGCCCAGACTCATTACAACCGCACTCGTGGCAGGCTTTTATGAACAGCATTGATCCCATCTCTTTAGAAATTCTCTGGAACCGTCTTATCTCCATCGTCAACGAGCAAGCGGTCGCCTTGCAGAACGCCTCGTTCACTACCGTCGTGCGGGAAGCGGGAGATCTGTCTGCGGGCGTGTTTGACGTACACGGCAACATGATTGCACAAGCAGTGACCGGCACTCCGGGTCACATCAATACGATGGCGATGGCGGTGCGTCACTTTCTCAAGGAGTATCCGTGGAACCTGCTGGAAGACGGCGACAGCTTAATCAGTAATGATCCCTGGCTGACGTCCGGTCATCTAAACGACTTTACCGTAGTGACGCCTATCTTCCGCCATGGTCAGCCGCTGGCCCTTTTTGCCAATACGTGTCACGCCGTCGACGTGGGCGGACGCATGTTGGGCGCCGATGCGCGTCAAGTTTTTGAAGAAGGCATCTACGTGCCTATTCTCAAATTGTTTCGAGCAGGGCAGCCCAACCGCGATTTATTCCGCTTGGTGAAACAAAATGTGCGGACGCCGGAACTGGTCGAGGGCGATCTGATGGCGCAGGTGGGCTGTAATGAAGTCGGTAGAGAGAAGCTGTTGGCGTTCATGGATGAATATGACTTTCCTTCGCTTGAGCAACTCTCCGAGGCGATTCTTTCTACTTCGGAAAAAGCTATGCGAGAAGCGATCTCTCAGCTTCCACAAGGCACGTTCTCTCACGAGATTCGCACGGATGGATTCGATGAGTCGATCATTGTCAAAATTGCGGTCACGGTGAAAGGCTCCGAATTATTCGTTGACTACGCCGGCACTTCTCCGCAATGTGACCGCGGCATCAACGTGCCGCTCGCGTACAGCATTGCATACACGACGTATCCGCTTAAGTGTGCGATTTCTCCCCATGTCCCCAATAACGAGGGTAGTTTTCGTCCAATCCATATCAGCGCTCCTGAAGGCAGCATTCTCAACTGTACTTTCCCAGCGCCAGTAGGCGGGCGGCATATCATTGGGCATTTTCTTTCCACCGCTGTGTTTGGCGCCTTGGCGCAGGCGATTCCCTCACAGGTCCTGGCTGATGGCGCGGCGAATATCTGGATTACGCAATTCACTGGCAAGGATGCCGCCGGAAAGTCATTCACCTACGTGTTCTTTTCTTCCGGCGGGATAGGCGCTCGTCCCGATAAAGACGGCATTTCCGCGACGGCGTTCCCGGCTACTTCAGCAACCAATTCTTTGTCCGCAAGGACTCCGGCATCAAGAAGATCGAGGACCTCAAGGGCAAGGTGCTCGCCATCAATGCGATCGGCGCCGGCGTCGACATCGCCATGAAGGCCGGGCTGAAGAAGCACGGCCTGATCGACAAGCGCGACTTCACCGTCATCGAGGCGCCGCTTCCGACCATGCCGTCGATGCTCAACGACAAGAAGGCGGACCTCGTCACCGCGGTGATCCCGTTCGTATTCAATCCGATGCTCAACGAGATCGGTTTTCCGCTGTTCGACCAGACCCTGGGCCTCGGCCCGTCGCAATTCGTGTTCTGGACGGCGCGGCAATCCTGGG
>CAZUFQ010000007.1:0-24654 GCA_964618735.1 uncultured Enterobacteriaceae bacterium | reverse complement strand
CCGCTCGACGGGCGGCTTAGGAGCATTACGTTGTGCGCGCCGCCGCGCTTTCTCTTCTGGCAACCGGTCGGTGCGGCAGAGCAGATTGGTTACCGGATTGACATAGAGCTCCTGCAACCACAATCCAGTGCCGTACGACCAACGCAAAGTCTTGATGTCTCGCCGCGGTGCTACGGCGACGAAATCCCTCAGATGCCCGCGGACATGCTGTTGCATGGCACTATCGACACGCAGATGGGCCGCGATCTCCGCATAGACCTTGCTCCACGGGCAGCCCACCTGGCGGGTCAGATACCGGCGCAGGGGCGCGAGATTTTCGTTCAACAGCTTGCGCTCGCCATGAGCCTTGCGCATCCCTTCCCGCAGGGGCAGGTCTTCGAGTTTGGGACGCCGGCCCTTGCGTTGACTGTAGGGCTTGATGCGCGGACGTTCGACAATCACGCGCGCCATATCTTCACGCATAACATTTCTCCGTCGTGGCTGGAAAAGAACAAACACCAAAAGCCCGCATGATCGTGATCAGCAGAACACAATTGCCGGCACTAAGGGTGAGCCGTTCCGTTGTGAGGACGTTGCTGTTTAGGCCTTCTGGAATAAAAAGGCAAGATTCTCAGGAAAAATTCTCGTTACGGCAGCCCAGGCACTTTTTTGCCGTGGCCCCTCCGCTCTTAGAGCGCAGCTCATGTTTGACCGTCGTGTTCCTGGTCTTTGCCCTTGTGTTGTCCTCCCTGCCGACTCCCTGGCCGCCTCGGGCGACGGCTTTCCTCCTGTACCGTGCGATCATGGCGCTCTGGCAGGGGCTGCCGTCGGACCGGTTCGCCGGGATCCGGAATCACCACATCGGCCAAGGTATGGGTATATTCCGTTAGGGGCTCGGCCTCTGTGGCCTTCTCAGATACACCAGCTGGCTGGACGGCGACAGGGGCGTCCGTGGGCGTAAAATGCGCCAGGAACCATCATCCCGAGGAAAAATATACACCGGCAGGCCCAGGATTTCCCCGGCCAGATAGTTCGTCCCGTGTTTCGTCTCGCGTTCGATGAGCCTGCCGAGTTCCGTGAAAGGAGCCCGCCCCCGGAGTGGGCGCGGCGGGAGGTTGCTGGTTCTTGCCGTTCCTCACCGACTTTATGCGGCTATTGTTCTGGGAATGCGCAGGCCTTGCAAACGCCTCTAGTGTCCGGTGTGGCACAGACGGTCACGCGTCTCTGAGGGGCGTGGCGCGGCACCCTTCCAGGCCGTATTCGTCGAACACATGCTCAGCGACACTATAGGGCGGCCCGATCAAGTCACGAGGGTCGTCGCTCAGACACCGTTTTCCATGCCACGCTCCTGCTTCATCATAATATCCCTCGACGGTCACGCGCGGTTCCAGTGAAATGGCGACGATGACTCGGGTCCCTATGTCCGTACAGCGCCATTTCCCGGCGCCCGTAAAGAACTCCATGCCGATATGAAAGTCTGCGTGTTTCATTGTGCTGTGTGATCTTCGATGAGGTCAAATTGCACCGTCTCCAGGGCGACCCGGGTATCCAAGAGATCTTCGCTGCGCTCCTGACGCTCCTTGGGCAGGGCATAGGTGCACGTTACAATCAGCAGCCGATCGTCCTCTTGCACGTGAACCCACTGCAGAGGGACCGTAGAAGACAAGAGCTCCTCCTCGCTTTCGACCGCAGTCAGAAAATCCTTGATTGAGAGCGGTATGCCGAAATACTCACGAAGAACCGTGCAGAGTTCTTTCGGTAATGTTTCAAATCAGTAGTTTTCCTGTACCTTGGTTTCGCATGATAAGGATGCGAGGAGGAAGCCCATGGTCTCTGTCCCGGTCCAGTGTCCCTACTGTCAAAGTACTGAGGTGATGAAGGCGGGCAAGCAAGCCAATGGGGCTCAACGTTATCAGTGTCAGAACGGGCAGTGCAAACGGCGGATCTTTCTCCTGCACTATCAGCACCGAGCCCGGGTGCCTGAGGTCCGCCGCCAGGTGGTCGACATGGCACTCAATGGTAGTGGCATCCGCGACACCGCCCGCGTGCTGCGGATCAGTCCCACGACCGTGATCGCGGTATTAAAAAAAAGCCGCCACCCTTCAACCCGTCAACCGCGCGGTGCTGCCTCCTCGTCGTGCACACACTCTCCGCGTCCCAATGGGACGCGCCGCCGAGCTCGATGAAATGTGGAGTTATATCGGGGCCAAAAAGAGGGCGCGGTGGTTGTGGCATGCGCTTGATCATCACACCGGGAGAGTCCTGGCCTATGTGGTGGGCACCCGGAAGGATGCGATATTCCTGAAACTCAAGGCTTTGCTCACCCCCTTTGGCATCACCCGATATTACACGGACAAGGCAGGTGTCTATCAGCGGCACCTTCCGCCCGAGCAGCACACGGTTGGGAAGCTGACGATGCAAAAGATCGAGCGCAAGCATCTCACGTTACGGACCCGCCTGAAACGCCTCGCCCGTAAGACACTGTGTTTTTCCCGTTCCTGCGTCATGCACGACCTACTCATTGGATTGTATATGAATCAGGTGGAATTTGGTTGTACGGCCTAAAAGAGCGCAGCTACCAAATTGAAACACTACCGGTCATCTTCGACCACTACAATATCCAACGTCGGATCGAGCATGGATAGCCCTTCCTCCTCTGTGTTCTCATCGGTGCCTGCAGCCAATGCTTAACAGAGAGAGACAGCCGATGGCCAGGCGGGTTCTCGGAGAAAGGAGCTCGAGTCAACACCTGCGCTGGACGATTCTGAAAATCGCGGTACAGAGAGCACCGGTTGGTCTGCATATTTCTGATAGAAGAAAGTACAGGTAGCTCAATTGGGGGCCAATCGGGAGAGCATGGTAAAACCATTATTAGACTATACTCATCTTCTTGTTTTTTCACTCCTTCCCTCCTTTTCCTATCTCTCCCACAGGCGGCCGGGCTGGGGAGGAAAGAGAGAAGCAGGGGATGGTGGTAAGAAAAATAATTTAAGAGTATAGTCAAATTGTGATTAGATATATTCTCCTTGGCGAACAACACTGGCTACGATATCGCGTCTTCTTCCACCTCCATTGCCCAACCAGAGTTTATTGCAGTTAGTGGCTAGCTGCTCCGGATGATGACGTCTTTCTCCCTTTCCTACCATCTTCCCGACATTTCCTGCTAACGTCGGCAGCCACACTCGCATCCGCTTGAGATACTGAGTGCGTTACCACGCTAAGGATACCACTGCGTTTATTTAGACCCGTCTTCGATTCTTAGGACTTTTACGTCGACAAAGAATCTCTTACCGGCAAGCTGGTTGATAAAGGATCTAGTGCCGGTAAGCTGCCCCTTTGCTTTAAGCACGATAGTTTTATCTCTGACCTCAACTACGCGTGCTTCTACTTCTTTACCGTCAGGAGCTGTGCCTTTTAACTGCGCGCCAACCTTTTGCGCTTCCTTGGGTACCTTATTCTTTTCAATTTCTACCGTCTGTTGCGGGAACTCCTGGAAGCCTTCTTCGGGTTCAACCTTAATCCGTTTAGTATCGCCTACTTTGAGGCCGATGAGCGATCTCTCTAGACCACGAATAACTTCGTGCTTTCCGCACGTGAAGTCGGCGGTGGGCCATGGCTCGTCGACGGACTCTGGGACTACTTGGTTTCCGTTTTCCAACTTGATCCTATATTCAATTGAAACCCGCTTCCCTTGGGTAACAATCGGTGTCCCGTCTTGGTTTTCAGCCCATGCACTTATAGCTATAATACAAATGAGACTGGGGAGTACAGTCAACAAAGTTTTTATTTTTTGCCAACACGTCATTAATTAGTCCTCAATGAGTTATGTTGTGTTATATATGTGGAACGGGTGCCGGTGCCCCTTTCGACACGTTCATTCTTACTGAGTCTTGGGAAGAACAAGAAGAAATTTGTTCAACATATTAGAAAACTTTCCACCTTGAGATATAAAGAATGCTGGCTGAATAGGCAACGTGAGGTTCTCAGGTCTAGTACACTCATCAGGAGAAGCGGTGGATAGACATTTCTGTGTTACGATATTTCTTGCCTCATTGATCGTTTCCGGGTTATTAGTCGTTGCGTCATTAACAGTACGTGGAACGTTGATTTCACTCATTGCACCGAATGCAAAAGTAAGACGAATTCTGTTTATGTCTAGATTACTTGGTCGATCCAAAATTTTAAGACGATATTGGGTTTGCTTCAGCCCATTAACAGTTTTCGGACTGCCATTCTTACTCACTTCAATCTTAAACGAAGTTACTCCGTCAGAGACCTGAAAGCCGCAATATGTAGGTGCTGTACACTTCGGTGTGTCAGGTGTTGAAGTTTTCGTTGAATGGGCGATTGTCGCTATAATATCCCAATTTTCCCAACTGACCCCAACCACCTGTGGGCCAGTATAGTAGGCAGGAATATGACTGCCATTGAAATAGCTTTGAATGGCAAAACCTAACCTTTTCGCTATTTCGAAATATCCATCGGGAGTTGGATGAGGATTACTAGTGTCCGAGGATAGAATCTCTCCTAGAGGCTGGTCATACCCAAGAGCGGCGATAGAGACATTGACTCCATCCTCAATGATTTCATACTGAGCTTCTCGGATAGTCTGGACTCTTTTATCCCAGTCTGAAATTGATGACGATGAGACAGTCGAGGAAATAGCTCTCCGTCCAATCGCATGCACGAAAATTGGAATATCTTCATTGTTAATCTGCGAGCCGAAGTTTGCTTTTGAATACGTGACAATACTTTTCCTAAGCTCCATGAAAATCTCATTAACATCCTGCTTATATGCTTCTTTGCAGTAAATCTTCGGAAATCCACATAAGTTAGAAGGATCGGTGATCAGCTCAGGAAACGGTTTCGTAATATACGATGAATCTCTTTCGCCCTGTGACCAGATAAGAGCAAGAATTTTCTTTCTCTTAGTAGGGATTGAATTATTCATAGTGGTGCCGATTTTACTCAATGCATAATCGAGCGCCCCACCAATCTTCTTACCACCATTATAAGTTGGACTATGATTGATCCAACATTTGGCTGGTTCTTCATTGGCCTTTTGACTAATCGCGCATTCGGCAGCTGACCCGCCTGTAGCGCCATCAACGAAATCGATACTCTGGCAGTTGCTCTTCCTTTTAAAGTCAACATTGTCGATCACCTCCGCTATTCCATCACGTCTGTCATAAATACCTTTTCCGAGCGACTGCCCAACAATCAAGATCGCGCACGAAGGGAGCTTTTGGGCAAAAACTGTACTTTCCATAGACCATAGCAATAGCAATATCACGATCCCTACCGTCACACTCATTCGTATTACGAATTTCATAGATGTTCCTTTCCTCGTTGGAGACGATGTGGCCGGCTCGCCCCTCGAAAGCGGGCTGCTGCTAGACCATTTGTGCGAGTGTTCACACAAAGTGTCATATAGGCTAGCGCGGGGTCTACTCCGCTACTGCCATTTCCCCTGAGACTCTGGTATGGGATTTTCGGTGTAAGTTGTTTAGCCCTTGGTACAGGAAGAAACGACTAATTGGGAGTGAGTAGAGAAACTGTTCGGCAAAATAGAAAAATGCCGCACGCGGCACTAATAAGGTAGTAATAGAGTCTTTAGAATAACGACGCTGATACTCCGAATAGGGTAGAGTAAAGCAGGAGACCTCGTATGGGAAGTCTTACCCTAACTGCAGTCCTACCGGTCCGTCCCGGTACTGTCGATGACGCCCGTGAAATTGGGGCATTAACCATCCTACCTCAGACGACCGCAATGCAGACTGCACTGAGAGCATCGGATGGTGCCCTCGTGTACGTGAAAGAGATTCCTATCTTTGCCGGTTGCCAATGGCGCGCCGCAGATTATGGAGATAGGGCTCGTCACAGGTGGTGGCGCTTTGAAGTTAAGGTATGTAGGAACAGTGAGGCAACGTCAGCGATCCAACCGGGGCACTGTCTTGTCATTGCCATGCACCCATACAGCACTAAGTGGATGCAACAGGCGGCTTTCAAGCCGGCTTTTAAGAAAGAGCGGCCTGTTCTAGGTTCGGTTGACACATCTGAAGCGCTTATTACATGGATCGAGAAGGAATGCCCTTATGACTTCTGGGAAAAAGGCAATTACTTAACCGCTGGGATTTCAGAACCGGAGCTTCCCTTCAAGTCTCTTGCGGACGTGAGAAATGGCCACGGCACTGCTAAATGGCTCTTTGGT
Organism: uncultured Enterobacteriaceae bacterium; assembly: GCA_964618735.1. Lineage (GTDB taxonomy): Bacteria > Desulfobacterota > Binatia > Bin18 > Bin18 > SYOC01. The sequence goes on along the minus strand of CAZUFQ010000007.1, from coordinate 18,464 downwards.
GTGTGTGATGACTTTGCTGCCTGTGTTGATGCACTTTGGGCTTCTAAAAAGGTGAACAATCTCCTTGAGAGGACCGAGAAAGGCACTCTCCGTTTCTGGCCAGCAAAAGTCAACTTGCCGTTCCGTCCCCAGCGCTGGGACCCAAAGCGTTCTGACGAAGTGGAGGTCGAGTCTCAGAGCTGTGTGCTGACTACGGAAGAGATCGGGCAAACCCTGTCGCTCTATGACAAGCTAAAGGCCGAGTCCCGGACCCTAATGTCGATATCTATTTGTCAAGCTTTGGCTGGCCCACGTCCACGTGAGAAGAAGGAGCAATGGGAAAATCGGTTAGTAGTAGACAATGTAAAGCAAATTTATTGCAGTCATCTCTTTACGCGATGGCAGCAGATCACTCGAGATGTCGCGTAACAGGTCGACACCAATGACGCTAAAACAAGCCCGGTTGAAGCAAACACTGGAAGCGCTTTTGACGGGTACTGATATTAAAATTAACGGGGGCAGACCCTGGGATCTCCAAGTGCATGATCCACGCTTCTATAATCGCGTCCTAGGAGGGGGCTCGTTAGCCTTAGGGGAGTCCTATATGGACCAGTGGTGGGACTGCGCTGCTTTGGATCAACTCTTTTTCCGGGTATTTAAGGCAGGTATCAATAGAAAGGTCGTACCCTTTGGCGACAAGATAAACATCCTCGTGGCCCGGGTCATCAATTGGCAAAATACCGCACGGGCATTTCGCGTTGGCAAGAGGCACTATGATATTGGGAACGATCTCTACATTAAGATGCTCGATAAGCGGTTGGTCTATAGCTGTGCGTATTGGAAGAATGCGCAAACGCTTGATGAGGCCCAAGAGGCAAAGCTCGAACTCATATGCAAGAAGCTCGCTTTAGCTCCGGGGATGACCGTATTAGACATCGGTTGTGGATGGGGGAGTTTCGCTAAATATGCCGCTGAGCGATACCAGGTCGAGGTGGTGGGTATTACAATTTCTAAAGAGCAAGTAACCCTCGCGCAAGAGCTCTGTCACGGATTGCCAGTCCAAATCCTGCTCCAGGATTACCGTGCTATCCAGGGGCAGTTTGACCGCATTGTTAGTATCGGCATGGTAGAACATGTGGGCCACAAAAACTATCGAACTTTTTTTGGAGTCGTCCATCGAGTCTTGCGGGACCAAGGGCTATTACTTCTGCAAACCATTGGAGGCAATCGGACGGTCTTTAAGACCGATCCCTGGACTGACAAGTATATCTTTCCAGGGGGCATGATTCCTTCCATGCACCAACTTGGCAAAGCGACGGAACAGTTGCTCGTGATAGAAGATTGGCACAATCTAGGGACTGATTATGCTCCAACCCTGCTTGCCTGGTACAAAAACTTCACAACGCACTGGTCGACCTTGCGCGCGACGTATGGCGATCGCTTTTATCGGATGTGGACCTATTATTTGCTTTCCAGTGCCGGTTTAATGCACGCACGCGGTGTGCATCCGTGGCAGATTGTGTTCTCGAAAAATCGTGAGGTTGCCTATCACAGCATCCGGTAGTCAACTTCTAGGGGGGAGAAGGAGTAACGATGAGGAGCGATCTTACGTGCCTTGTGCGTGTATTGGGGGGGACCTCCCCAGATGATCTCGCCTTCTTAGGTACAGGTATGCTTGTAGAGTCAGCGTTAGTACTCACGTGCAGGCATGTCGTACGGAAAGACAATCCCTGGGATCCTTCAGATAGAATGATTCTTCCACACCTTTTAGTGGAAAGCGTTACTGGCCAGCAGGTAGTAGTACGCCCGGAGGTGATTGTGGGTGAGGCGGAGGACCTTGCCTTACTCACGCTGGCCGCACCATTGCCTGGGGACGTTCCGCCTTTTCTGTATGGTCTCACTAAGACGCTGGTCCCGACGTTGCAAAGGGCTCCCTTAGAGGTTTTTGGCTTCACTGCAAATGACAAATTGATACCACGCCAATACGACATCACTGGACTATTGACACTGTATACATACCAGGAAGGAACTTTACTCGACTTTCAGCTTCATGGCGGTCTACAAGAAGGAGTGAGCGGTAGTCCTGTATTGGTCGGGTTAGGAGACCAATGGGCCTATGTAGGGATAGCATATCTGGGTGGCGAGCGTTCTGCCAGTTCGCGGGTGATTATGGCAGATCCGGTGGTGCGATTTCTCACACAACAAGCTGGCCTCCTCGAGTTGAAGCGGATTGATGCTACGCGAGCGCTGGCGTTCTCCCGAGGAGGTCCTGCCAGCTTCAAGCAACTGATCGAAGGTTTAGAAAGGGGACACGACCTGCCGATCCCTTATCGGCATCTGGAAGCTTTTCGGGAGATTGATGCGCCGTATTTCTACGGCCGCCATGTGGATACCCAGTCTCTGGTAGAGACTCTACAGCAGTATCCTCGCCTTCCTTTCGTGGCGCTCGTTGGGGCAAGCGGTAGCGGGAAATCCTCTCTTGTGCAGGCAGGGGTCGTGCCAGTCCTCCGTCGCGATCCACGCTGGCAAGTTGCCGTATTCCGGCCTGGGCGTGATCCCTTCGGAGAGTTGGCCATGGTCCTTGTGCCGCTGCTCGCTCCTGAACTGACTAAGCGTAGCGTGAACAGCACGAAGTTGGCGGACATGCTCCGTAACGGAGACATGAGCGTGGCAGAGGTAGCAGCACTGCTGGAGCAAACCAACCCAGCTAAGCGACTGCTACTCATTGTGGATCAGTTTGAAGAAATCTATACCCAGCCCCTTCGTGAGGAGACGCGGAACCATTTCTTAGATTGGCTCCTCACGCTGCCCCAAGGGCAGCGGCCCTGCACTGTTTTCGTGGCGCTTCGCGCCGACTTCCTCAATCAGATGCTGGACTTTGAACCATTACGGACAGCCTTGAATACTTACCCTCCACATTTCCTTGGCTCTATGTCTGAAATAGAGCTGCAGGACGCTATTGAACAACCTGCCCGGCAGTTCGGGGTAGAACTAGAACCTAGATTAGTTGATCGGCTCCTCCAAGATCTGAAGCAAGCACCAGGGAGCCTGCCTCTCCTCCAGTTTGCGCTCGCTGAGCTGTGGACCCAACGGAGCCAGATGCGACTCACTCATACGGCCTACGACGCCATAGGCGGAGTACAACACGCACTGGCAAGGCATGCCGATAGTGTGCTGGCTAAGTTTGTCGCGCAGGAGAGGCAGCGCCACCTTATTGTTCCACTCGGAGAGGCTGGCAAGGGAATCGAGGATATCCAGCAGATAGCAACTCACGCACCAGAAAGGCTACGACGAGTTTTCACCCAGCTCGTGCGGCCTGGAGAAGGGACCGAAGACACCCGACAAGTAGCGACTCGTGCACAGGTGGGGGAAGACAATTGGCCGCTGGTGCAACAACTCGCCGATGCTCGCCTAGTAGTTACAGGATGGAATGAGGAGCGGAAGCAGGAAACGGTAGAAGTAGTCCACGAGGCACTGATTCGCCACTGGCCGCCAATTCAGCAATGGATGGAGCAAGCGCGCCAGTTCCGCGTGTGGCAAAATCGACTGCGCCACGATATCCAGGATTGGCGGCACAGTAACTGCGATGAGGGGGCACTGCTGCAGGGGACACGGCTAGCGGAGGCCGAAGCAAAGCTAGCCCAACACAAGGAGGATCTAACTCTTGAAGAGCAGACCTATATCGAAGAGAGTGTACGGCATCATAATCAAGCGCGGCGCGAGCAAGAACAGTTAAAGCAAGGAGAAGATTTTCGACAGCTGCTGGTCAAAGTGGGGATATGGGCAGGACTGATTGGTGGTCTCACCCGTGTAATGATTTGTTTGTTCTTAGAATCTTTTCTATGGGTCAACGTCTCTGGCACCATTAGTTGGGATGCTTTTATCAAGCCCTTCTGGCACGGTTGGCTTGGAACTGTGGTAGGCGGCCTCTTCGTTGTGATGGCTTTGGAGGCAAAAACCCTCCAACGGCAAGGAATGTGGTTAGTTATAGGAGGATTTTGTTGGGGGGGCTTCGTGTATGCGATCGTCTCACAAATTCTTCATCCTGAGAATTTGGAAAAGATTAGCTGGCAGAATGTCGGATGGGGATACCTCATTACTGGTCCGTGTTGGGGAGTTGGCCTTGCCGTCGGCATGTATATAGGCACCATACTTGATAACAACTCCTCTGATTTCTTAATCGCGTGGCGTCGTAAATTATTGGGGGCTGCATGGGGCGCTTTTTGTTTTTTGCTTTTATCTCCACTGCTGATGAATTTCTTCTTCGAGCCGCAGATGCAAGATAGGAGCCTCGGTCTTTGGCATAGAACTTGGGGAGAAGTTTTCGAGCAAACGCTGTCTGCTTGGGCGGTGTTAGGCTGCTATTATTGGCATCAACGGAGCCGTGCTCGCCAACATCTTTGAGATGGTGTGTATGCTAGAGCTTTCAACAGTGCCTCCTTGACGAACGGCTGCACGCCTAGAGCAATGAAATGATTGTTCCCTGCCGCATCAACCGGCTAGCACCTATGATCGTGCATACCATCGTTTTACTACACTGCAAGAATAACCACCAAGTTGTCAATGTCTCTGTGATTGATACTTACCACGATACTACTAGTTTGTTACCCCGTAACCATTTTTTGGCGGCACATGACACTTTGGCACATCGTCCAATGTGCCATCAATTGTTTTGGTTGCAGGATATCGAATCTTCCCATTATAGAATTTTACTCTATTGCCAATACCCTCAAGGAAGCTCAGCCAGAATTTATCTTGTCTTGGTCTGCCTATACGTGTGGCGAATGGTAGTTTCCTAAATTGATCTATCCCGCGGACGTAAAACTTTGTCCACCCATCCCATGTCTTAAAATATCCGTATTCACGCGAGCCATTATTAGGATGTCGCCAATTCCCTCCCCGAAGAAAATTACTAAGCGTCGAGTAGCGAAAGCGCGAATGCAAGGGACTCTCTACCAATTCCGTCATCATCACATCGCCATTTTCTGGTAGTGCTATGCTGGTAATGCTTTTGGAAGGCTTATGGTATTCTGGGCCGTGGCAAAAAACGAGGAGAGGGGAGGCGTGAGAGAACCTTATGACACCCAGAGAAGCTTGTCCGCAATGTGGCTCACCGTGGTTCAAGCGTAATGGCCACATTCATACCGGCAAACAAAACCACCGCTGCAAAGTGTGTGGCCGGGCCTTTGTCCTGGTTCCGGAGAATTACGTCATCACGGAGGACCAACGAGCGTTGATTGAACGACTGCTCTTGGAGAGAATCTCGCTGCGTGGAATCTGCCGCGCCGGAGGCGTTGGTCTTCAGTGGCTCTTGTAGTTCATGGGCGAGCGCTTCCAGGAGGCCCCAGAGCATCTCCATGTCGAGCTACCAAGCGGCACCCCGACGGTGATCCTGCAGCGGCTGGAGGCCGAGCTGGACGAGCTCTGGAGCTTTGTGGGGAAGAAAGCGAACCGCCACTGGGTCTGGATTGCGATGGACGCCAGGACTCGGCAAGTCATCGCGTTCCATGTCGGCGACCGCAGTGGCCTGAGTGCCCAAGCCTTATGGGAAAAGATTCCTACGGTGTATCAGGAGCACGCAGTGTTCTATACGGATCACTATGCAGCTTATACGGGTGTCATTCCTTCAGTTCGGCATCGCGCCATCTCCAAGCTCGCCCGCAAGACCAATCACGTCGAACGGTTCAACTGCACGTTGAGGCAACGGGTCTCACGGTTGGTGCGCGCGACCTTATCATTCTCTAAGAAGCTCAGTCATCACCTTGGAGCCATTAAGTATTTTATTTGCGATTATAACCTCACCAAATATGCAGCATTACCAGAATAGCACTACCAAATATCTTGTGCATCACAAATTGTTCTAGCCAGATTTGCACTAGAGCCGTCAATTTTAGGTTTCAAAAATGGAACCGGCCTCACATTGCTTCAAAGATTCGTCCAGCGATCTCCTCCGTTAACTCGAAAGCCGATACCACTTCATCACTAAACAAACTTAGGGTACGCGCTTCGGTTGCAGATGCCCCGATAATGACGCTATAGGTCGAAAAGCCTCGCACGGTTTTGACCTCGCGATACTCGTTGAGAAATTCGTCACTCACGGTGCACTGATCGTCGGTGAGAAAAAGAAGGTCTCCATCCTTGCATCCCGCTTCATCTTCTTGAATGACTCGCAGGGCTTCGCGCAACGGGGACTCAAAATCTGTTCCTCCCCCGAAAAAATCTGTGCCTAGCCGTATCACCCCTTCCAGATAGGAAAGCGACGTCTGGGCTTGCCCCGGAGTACGTACCGTCACTTCCTGGTCTTGAAAGGCCAACGACAGCCACTCGTGAGCGGAACTGAACAATATAGCTACACAGCGCCGTTGCTCTAACCGCGCGATTTCAACAAGGCCCAAGGTAATCGCTTTGGCCACGATCTCTGGCTCGCCACTCATAGAGCCGCTGGTATCAACACACATCACCAACGACCCTTTCCCCATCGGCTCTTCGCCCCGCAACTCATACTGCGGAACTTTCCCTTCGATCATCTGTCGATAGAGTTCGTAACGAAGAAGAGCATGCGTCATGACAACTCGTTCCGAATCGAGCATCCGTAACCAATCGTCACCCTGCGTGATATCGGCCATCTCCTGTGGCAAATCAGCTACCCGTGTCCTGTGTTTATGAATGGCGAGCTGCCTGTATCGTCCCACTAGCTCTGCTAAGCGGCGGAGTTTTGGATTGTCTTGGACTTGACGGGCCAGGGCAGCGCGCTGTTCATAGGAAAGCTGCTGAAGCACTCCGGGCTCCGTCCCGTAACCACGGTCGAGATCGCTCAGTACACGATATGCGGACAGGGATTCTTCAATCTCCTTCGCAAAAACAAGTAAGGCTTCCTCACCCAGCTCACCATTTCCAGCTCGGAGTTTCTCGGCAAATGTCATTCCGACAATCTTCACGCGGCGAAGCAAATTGTGCACGATGGTTCCCCTAGAAGGAGGGTGAGAAGCTTCCAGGTACGCAAGCAATTTTTCGGCAAACTGCTCAGTAGCGAGAAGGGCTAAGGAATCGTTCAATTGCGTACGGCGGCGCAGCGTCTGATAAGCAGCCGAGTCGAAGAGAAACTTCAGAAGCAAATAGTGAAACCGGTCAACAGTCGAGGTAGTATCATCTCGCAGGCGTGGTTGTGGAGTATAGAAGAAACAGAACACATCAGTCAGCAAGGTAGCGAACCTGTGTACTGTCTGTCCCCCGCTTTCCACTAATTGATGAAGGCGGGGAATGCGCGCAACAGCGGCGGCAAACCGCCGTCGGTCATGAGGAGTGCAATCCATCACATAACCCAATTCATGGTTTACGCTTGTCGCTACGCTGTCCATCTCGTCACCTCCAGAAAAGGGTTCTCTACCCCGCGCCGCTCGAGCAAGCTCTTGCGAAGCGCATTCACTTCATTGGCAAACGTCCGCAGCGTCGTAGAGGCTGACGACTCACCGGCTTCCTCAACAAGCGCCACGAGTTGGCTATAGTGCTCAGCCAAGCGTTGTTCCTGGTGCGCCGCATCAGTTAGCAAGCGAGCGTGTTGACGACGATGCTCCTCCTGAAATGGCACCATGCGCCCAGCCTCGGCCAAAAAATTCGAAGCGTCGTGGTAGACTTGCCACGCCTCATTGAAGACCGCTACTCCCTGAATTAAGTGCAGATCGCGAGTCACCTCATGCACCACTTTCCTTACAATCTCTCGCTCACTGCGCTCCCGAGAGGTCCAGAGGATATGGGCAAGGATCGCCAAATCCTCCAGCTCGACGCGGTCGTGGCCATTAAGGACCGCCTGCGCACGAATCGCGGGAATTGCACTGCGGTAGCGTCGATCCGACGCCTGAATCTTATGGTGTAACGCTAGTGTAGTGCGGATTGCGTTAACTATGCTGAGTAACCCACGATTGACAGGGATACGCGCCACGTCTCCACACAGGGCAGTCAAATCCTCAAATGTCAACACGGTCATAGGGGGCGTGGCATTGCCTTCGAGCATATCCAGAAAATCACTGTCCCCTTCCTGAGAGGGAGTGAGATACTGTACCTCGTAACGCAGCAGAAACCGATCAGAGAAAGCGTAGAGCTCGTCGTGTTCTTTTCCCGGCAGCTCGTTGCTTGCGGCAAAAACCGAGAGCAGGGGAGCGTGTTTAACCATGTCCGCATTGATCGAGTATGCCCGTTCGTTTAAAAATGGTAATAGAGCGTGGGCCGTCGCCGTTGAGGCTTTATAAATTTCATCCAGCACGACAATATGAGCACGCAGTAGTTTCCCTTCAGTATTCACGAAGCGAATGGACTTACTTCCGCCGCGCTCTTCCTCATGGATAAAGACCTCGCCGCACGCCAGGTCTTTCCAGGTGGTGAATTTGTTGAGCCAATACTGAAAGAACTGTGCTCCCTGAATCTGCGCACATAGCGTAGACGCTAATAGGGACTTTGCCGTGCCGGGGGGACCAACCATAAGCAAATGTGCGTTGGCGAGGAGAGCAACCAGTGCTCCATCAATTACCTCTTCTCGTTGTTTAAGATACGTTTTCAGTTCCGTGCGGAGACATTGTAATCGCTCCCACGGGCTCAGCAGGTCGGTCATTGCTGTTCCTCCATTGATTGCGTAAAGACGTTCCAAAACGCGTGGCGATCGTGACGTGTGACGAAACGCTCATGTTCCGTAATGATCCTGGGATGCGTCAGGAGTGCCCGGAAGCAGCGCCAATGGCGCATAGAAAAAACCTCTTGAAAATTGCTGTAGTCATCCCATGCTCGCGGAGCGACATGTGCCTCAATCGTCGCGACTACGTGGGTTGGATCTGTCAGCACATTGATATGCTCGCACAGTATTCGAGCCATGGTCAGGCGAGTTACATATTGCTCCGTGGTCCATACAAGAAGCGGTGTCAGCCACTTTTCTATGGTGTCTCGGGTGATCATGCTCAGCTGGATGTGTGCCGAGGCGATGATCTCGGCAAGAGCGACGGCGTGCGTGCGTGGGAGACGAACACGTGACCATCTAGTGTAGGAGGCCGTGTCTTCTGCAGCAAGCGCGTCGACGGCGAGACGCGTACAGTGTCGCACCATCTGTGACGCTTCGATCACCTCCGTAAATTGACCATGCTCATGGAGGGTAGTGAGCACCGCAAGAAAGGCAGGGAACTGCCGTCGACACAGAGTGGTCCCTATGACTGGCAACTCAAGAAGCTGTCGCTGCCACCATCCCAACCCTCCCCGAGCAAGCGTCGCGCGTACCTGGCTCGCTCTCATACCGCAGCTCGCAAGCCAGAGGGATTGCTCTGAGTTATCGGCCATTCAGGGCCCAGCACTTCAGGGACCAAGAGACGAGCTCGGTCGGAAATGGGATAAAGCTCTTCTTCAGTGGTCAGCGCTTCAGCTAACCCCAAACGATAGGCAGAGGGAAAGAGCTCGGCGAAAGCGCCGACCTCAGCACATTCGAGACGCATGACGGCAGCACCACTACTAATTGAGGTCGTCTCCACCAACATCGGGGCGCTCCCAGCTTGGTTCATAGCCTGGGTTAATTCTTCCCGTAGCATCTCCTCGACTTGGGGGAATACCCACGTAGTGAGAAACGGTGTACGGCCACCAGCATCTCCACCCCAAGGTGGTCCATCATAAGATGGAGAAACGAGCAACCGTCTCATAATTCCATCAAGAGAGGCCTCTGTATCTAATAGTGTAGCAAGCCCTGGAAGGGTGACAGCGTAAGCGGTCGTGGCCAAGAATGTCTCTAACTGATGGCGGTCACGTGCGTTAATGATCCGTATAAGGTCAGGGAATATATCATCAAGCGGTTTCCACTCACACGCGATTGTAGCATGGTGGTCAGCCACGCGATCGAGCATACGCGCAAGCCGGCTTGTCAGTTCTTCTAGTAGATCGAAGGTCCGCCGCACCAGTTTCACCCCAACGTCTAATGCGGCCAGCTTCGCTTCGGCCTCCAAGAGTTCACCTTGGCATTGATGAAAGGCATTAAAGGCCTGGATGAAGTGTTGTTTTTTACCGTCAAGCCCAACAAGCGCATCAGTAATGGGGCCATAGAAGGGTGGCTGGAGGAGCCGATCGACCACGCGCAAGAGCCTTGCACGTGAGGGCGTAAGCCGTCGTTGGTGTTGCGCTTTGATTTTTTGGGTTTCAGTCTCCAAGCTGCGCAGTTGCTGGTCGATCTCTCGCAGTTGTGCATAGTCGAGGATCACCTGGGCACAGGTAGTGATATGCGTGAAACTCTGCACCCACTGGTCCAGCGCAAGAGTTTGGGATCCAAAGGCCAGCAACACAGTACCACTGCGAGGCTCGTCAGCACACACCTCCTCGTCCAATGAGGCCGGTTTCCTCCCCCGTTGCTGCTCCATTCGAGAGAGAAACCCTTCTGCAGTTTTCGGCAAACGATGGGCGGGGAGTGGAGTCAGTACGACCTGCACGGTTGGCATGACACTCCCTGGCGGAGGTGTTTGGTGGGAGAGCTGCTGAACGACGGTCGCGTACTGGCGCGCGGCTGACGCCGTGAGCGGCGCTAAGTCACACAGGCCATACCAGGCAGCTCGTACGAGCGTAATGGATCCAAAACGGTTGACGAGATGTCCGTTGGATCTTCGGCGAAGCAGAGCCTCTTGTAAGGCTGGGGCTGCCAGACCCCGCGCCAACGTAAGAGCGAGGTGCATCCGTGTATGACGATCAGCGCCGATCTCCTCCCCTCGATGGTTGATTGTCGGGAGCTCTACAAGCACCAGCTCGCGCGCTTCGCGGGGAGGACGGTGCAGATCTAACGTGTACGCAATTTGCTCCAATAAGGTAACGGCGCTATTTCGATACAGGCGCATTTCGTCCCCGAGGCCGAGAAACGTGATGGCACCAATTTGAAGGCCCTGCACGGTCACGGTGGCGGAAGTGAATTGTTGCAAGCGCACGCTCGTCTCGGCGGCGAATGCCCGACCGGCCGGACCACCGGTGCCGCCCGATACTGAGTTGCAATAAGTAACCATCGCCGATCGTAGTCTCCCACTTTTACGCCGCAGCAGCGGAATCAAGATTTCAGTACGCAGACGTTGCATTGTGACAGGATCGTCGAGTGCGATCTGGGCGGCAGCTATGCCTACAGAACGAAGCATACCGAGCCCTTCATCAAGTGTGGTCGCAGGAAATCTTTGGAGATGTTGTTGCACGGAACACAGGGTGCTGTTATGGACAACGGCCTTCTCAAGTAACGTGGCCACTGTCTCACCGGAAGCGAGGGGAAACATGACAGAAGAGGGTGCACCATGGTGATACTTCAATTCCTGAGGCACATCGATGGCAAGCAGTCGGTCCGCCTGCACGGCCTCTGGAAAATCCACTAAGCAGCCAAAAGCTCCACCAGTAGTGATGACGATTCTCGCGGTCTCACTCAAAAGATCGATGCCATGCGTTTCCTTCGCGTTGAAAGGCCTAGATGTAAAAGACATAGATTTTCTCCTTCCTGCCGTGGATGTGTGGAGGACTGTGAGTCATTCGTGCTCAATCTGGATTTCTACTCGGCGGTTTTGAGCTTGCTCCTCGACCGTGGTCTCGGACGTCAACGGGTTGGTATCACCCACACCGGATGTCGACACCAGAGAGGGTAGAATCCCGTGTCGAGTGAGAACCTCTGCCACCTTCCGCGCCCGTGCTTCCGAGATTTTTTGCTTAGTTTCTCGTGTGCCACGCGCGTCAGCGTGCCCCATCACGGAAAGGGCTTTCCCTTCACAGTAAGTACGGGCAAAAATCGCAATGTCGTGCACCATTGTCGTTATTTCTGGTCCGATCGTGTCGCGTCCGAAGGCAAACAGGGTACCGGGAATAATGATGAGAAAGTGTTGGCCAGCGTCCTGAACAAGGAGCCGCGGCTGACGTGCCTGTAGCGCTTGGATCGCCTTCTGCAAAGCGAGGAGCCGTCCTTGCCGTGCGAGCATCCCCTGATCGTGCAGCTCTGTGGCCCGCGCCGTAGCGACTGTGTATTCGGCAGTTGCTAGCTGTCGCACCGTAACATCTGTTACTTCTTGGGCCACTGTGACCGCCGTCTCAAGAATTGGGATCTTTTCGTCACCAAGTGCTGTTTTGGCCCTCGCTAATAACATATGTACTTTGTAGACGAGGAGCGCTTGTCGGCAGGAAGCAGAGCCTGGCTGCAGCAGATTCTCATCGATAAGACGGATAGTGTGGAGGGCATCGGTTTCCACACGGAGATCGTCGAGTTCGCGAAATAATGTGATGCAGGCGCGATCAGCGAACCAGTCTGCCAGACCGATCGCTGAGGTGATCCAAAAACTGCAGGACAACACAAAAACTAACGCCAAGCCATTGACTAAGCCAAGCCCGATGTAAAGAATGGGTGTCTCTTCTCCCGCGAGCATAGGGTCGGTATGGTGTTCGCTTCGCCATTGGAGCCATCGATACCATACAAACAGCTCCGTAACGGCTACCGGAGCCCCAACTATGATATGGAACAAATTATACCATCTGCCAAAGGCGCTGCTAGCAAATAACATAACTAAAATAGTGACAAATGAAAGCATCATAGGGTACCTGTACTGGACTATAGAAGTGAGTTAAGACTCTCAGTCTCTGCTTAGGCCGTTTCAAGTTCATGAAACACTATCCCTGAATTGCTGGCAGTCTTTTTCTTGCTTCCGCCTACTTGCCCAAACTCAACATCACGAGGGAAAAGAGGCCGCCAATTCGTCCCAGCATAGAAATACTTCCTCGCTTTTTTCAGGAACCTTAATTCTTGTTCAAAATTTAGAAACTAACAGCATGTGATTGATATATAATTAGAGTACGCACATTTAAATATAAATACGCAAAATCTTGTCGCAATAATAATGCGAATATCACGGGAAAGTACGAAGGAAGAAGTCCGAGCGGCAGGTAGATTGCTCAAAGAGAAGCCAGCCCGTTAGGGAAAAAGGGCTAGCGATCAATAATCAAGGCGAGGTGGGCTTGGAATACAGGGGCACCGAGTATTAGCGATCGCGTCAGGGAGAAATCTTATAACTCAACGGATAGTGGATCGTTGTGAATTGTAACTTCAGACGGTTTAATCCCTAAGTTCAAGGTGTAGCAATACACTTTCCCTTCTGCTCCCCGCCCCTGTCCCGGATTAGCAATCAAGTAACAATCCGGCTTAGCAACATGAGGATGAATGTACTGTATTATCTGGTTGTTTATTTTTGCGCACCAAGTGGACAGATTTGCGTTATCGAAATTGAACCGGCCTCCGAGTTTCTGACTAATCTTACTCCACAACCTCTGCTGTCGGACTTCATAATGAGTCGTGTTTTCTGCGGTTCGGAGCCAGTATTCTGCTCCAGCAAGCCGTTCTCGAGAAAGATAGTACACCACCCCAAAATGAGCAGGTGGAAGGTGAATTCTGGGAGTCTCGCCCCGATCGCCTCTGACGCGAATTTGTTGAGCCTCGGGATATAGCTCCACGCCCGTTATTAGCCCAATCCAAAGGCCAACCTGATCAGGTTTGTTGGTTCCTGCGCATATCGCTCGAATAGCCTCTCGAAGTTCACTATTTGTGAATGATTTTACAAAAACCTGATCCGCCCCAGCTTTAAGAGCCCGTTTGCAATACTCCGGGTAATTGGTGTAGCCAAGGATCTTAACTTTATTTCCAAGTTCCTCGCGAATCCTTTCGATAGCTTTTATCCCACTCTTTCGATCGTCGTCGACTACACTGTCACGATCGCGTGCAACCTCTAGTATAAGATCAACAATAACAATATCAGCTTGCGTTTCGTTTATGCACGATAACAAGTCACGCGAATTTTCTGAAAAGCTAGAGACACATTTCATATCTTCTTCAGGAGCATCATTAATGACCTCCTCTAGTTGAGATCGATACATCGGATCGTCCTCAATTAAGATGACTCGGCGAGTATTAGCACAGGCATCTGAAGTTATCACCGATTCTTGAGAGGTTTGCAAAGGGAACAGGTTGCCATCGTTTAGTGTTGATAGTGGCTTCGCGCTTCTTGGGTCGAGTAGAACGTCCTCCATGCATTCCCCCCTTTGAAAGCAGTATACGAATGGACTCTTATACCGTCTCAATTTCTAGAGTGCTAGAGTGAAGATAGGGAGAAATTATGGTGACAATAAAATCTTATAATTTATGGCGAGATCGCGTTGTGAAATCACAACAGGATAGAAGGAGCGAACGCAGCCGTCAAATACCTTCAGAAACAGCAGCGGCATCTAATCCGTTACGCTGAGCGCAAACGAGGAAAAGAGGCTTCCCACTTTGGTGCAACAATGGCAACGAAGTTGTCAAATGACCCACTAGTGTTTACGTCTGCGTATCATCATGGATGGCAACCGAAGCAGACAGAATCCTTTCGTTAAGTGAATAAGAGGACACTTTGTTGCGAGCATGATGCTTCATATCCGGGCATAAGATGAGGTTACCCCGGTTGCCATACTTGTCGATATAAGGACGTACCTGGGAATTAATCTTTGAAATCCAACTCGCCAACTTGGCATTATCAAAGAGAGCGGAAATCCCCATTCTCTGACATATCGCGTACCATAGATTTTGCTCTTGAGCTTTATATTGTGTTGAACCTTCTGTCATACTCAGCCAATGTTCTGCATCAGCATGTCGCTCTTTTGCAAGGTAGTAAATCAACCCGATAAGTGCCCGGGGTAAAGACAGTTTGGGAGTCGCGTCATGTTTGCCAATAATAACGATCTCACAAGTCGCCAGAAAAACCTCTAGGGCAGTCATTTCACCAATCCACAGTCCCTCTCGCAAAGGCACACAGAGGTCACGATGGACATAACGAATGGTGTTGCGAATTTCATCGCAAGAACTTCCTTTTAGTAAATAGGCATCAGCGCCGGCATGAACAGCTTGTTCAACGCTTGTGGGGTGAGTGTCCCACCCTACGATTTTCAGTTCTGACCTACTTTGCTTTCTAAGTTCCTGAATAGCAGCTATTCCGTTGATCTTCTCCGATTTCAGGAAGAAATCCGGGCGGCACGCAATTCCCAGAACGAGGTCCACAATAACGACATCGGCATTTGTTGCTTCGATACGTTCCGGCAAATTGGGTGTATTTTCATGGCAAAACCCAACACATTCCATGTCCTCTTCTGGAGCTTCATCAATAAGCGACCGTAGAGCATCAACATAAATCGGTTCGTCTTCTACTACAAAGATGCGAATTTTCTGAGGCGAAGTTGCCTTAATATCTATTCTGGTATCAGTCTCTGAGTACGAAGTAAATTTCATGTTTCTGCATCCGTTTTATCGACTTGTAACACTTTTCTAAATACTCTTTAACGAATAAGATTCCGTTAGAATGAGAGGAATCTTAGCCTTGAATTTCGTTCCATTGCCGGGTGCAGAATCAATCGTCAAAACTCCCTTAAGACCATTCACTCGGCGGTTCGTGCCTGTGAGGCCATACTTTCCTTTTTTGTACGACTCATTTTCTGGCATGAACCCGACTCCGTTATCTTCAATCAAAAGTGCGACACTGTCCTCTGTGGTGGTCAACGCAACCGTTACCTCAGGTGCGCCAGCATGCTTTACGGCATTCATAAAGCCTTCTTGCAGTATTCTGTATAGATGTCTCTGCAAATGTAGCGGGATTTTTTTAATATCACATAATGTTTGGTGCACCGTCATGGTGTCGGGTTTGCAATCCAGGATGAAGTTTTCAATCGCTGACTTTAATCCTAACCTATCCACTATGTGGTCTCGGAGAATTCCCATGATGGCGTAAAGCTCCTCCATACAATACTTGCCCGCTTTCTCAATCCGTTGCAGATATTCTATTGCTCTTTTATCGTTCCCTTTCCGGAGCTGGTCCAGAGCAGAACCCGCTCCATGTATGATGACAGCACCGATCACTTGAAGCACGGCATCATGAATTTCTTGACCTAGATAATTCGCCTCTTCATGAGAGGCACTTAAATGTGCTTTACGACTCAAGTTGGCAATTTCTAATGCAAGTGCAAACTGCTCTACGAAGGCGATGAGATCTTCTCGCTTTTGATCGGCAAATACTTGTGGACTCCTAAACGTCAGAAACAGTATGCCTAGAAAGTTCTCACCAACCGTAACAGGATTTGCAGCCAGAGAGACAATCTCTTCTTCCCTCATGTACTCGCACAATTCGGGAGTCCATAGGTTAGGAACATTTGAATCTTCCTTGGGGCAAAACTGCTGCTGAACATCCAACCAATATTGTGCCCCATCATCTCGCACTTTTTGTAAGACGGCGTTTGTGTTGGCAAGCTTCCATAAAGACTCAGGCCGCTTTATTGCTCCTTCGCATATCGGCCGCATATCAAACCGTGCTGTCTCGACGTTGTACTGATAGAAAATGACACTTTCCGCCTGGAGGAGATCCTTTGCTTTTCCGGACGCCCCCCTAACAAGGAGGGCATTAAGGCTATCGTCTCGCCATTTGTCTCTCGCTCCTAGATGTTCCCGTACTGGGTTCATGAGGGCATCAACAATTTGTAAACGCTTCACGGGTCGTGCAAATTTTCGACAATACGTAATGACCATTGAGAGATGGCTAGCAACGACGAACAAAAGCTGTTCATCCGCTTCAGTAAAAAACCCACGATCTCGATCAGATATTCGGATTACTCCTTCTGCTCCTCCATTTGGTGAGAGAATAGGCACCGCTAGAAACGGATGGAGAGCACTCGGATTTTTTTTCTTTGCCTCATCGTATTTTGCACGCCACTCTAATTTCTCATCAAATTTCTTGAGAAACTCTGCTCTATTGTTAAGAATGAGAGAGCGACAGGTCCCACCAACCCAACCGGTGAGGCCTTCTAAAGGTTCATAGCTTGCTTCGCCTATCAAGTGCTCTAAACCCTTGGACGCGGCCAAGACAAAAGCGTTTCGGTCAGGTTCCCACAGAAAAATCGAACAAAACCTACCACCGCAAAGTCTCGGAATTGCTAACACGGCTTTATCCAAAACAGTTCGCAGATCCAACTGGGCAAATAAGCTTCCAAGTTGAGAGATGGGACCGAGCCGATCATGAACTTGCTGTCGCCTTTCCATCTCAACACGTTTTTCTTTAATCGCAGCAGCAATTTGGCTCTGAAGAATGCTCAACAACCGCTCGTCACGACTTGTGTACTCGTTCTCGGAAGCTAAGGGTTCCCCTTGTTTCCCCTCGACTCTTATGACCCCTATTGGATCGCCACCCACTAAAAGTGGGGCGACAATAAAGGGGCCGCCGTATTGGTGAACATGTTGAGTTGTAAATTCCTCATTATCGGCAGCCTCAACCGACTTCCCAAACTTCAGAATGGTTCGCTGTTCCATAACACGCCAAGCTACTGAATCATGTCCTTCGACTTCATTATGAACCCCTAGACGATCGGGACCATACGCCCCCCTCAGAACAAGCACCGCGCCGGTTTTATCCATCACCCATATTGTGCAACTGGTACTATTGAATGCGTCTGCTATGAGCTTTGCAACATCGTTCATGGCATTAGTTGCTTCGAAGGCAATACTCGGGGGTACTGAATTGAATACATTCTTTATTTTTTCGGTGACTTCAATCGAAGGCCTGCGTGATCCTTCTCGGATCAACAAGTAATCGAGGGTCCGAGCGATAGCTTTCGCAACCATCTCAAGCCACTCTTCGTGTGACTCTGTGTAGAAGTCGCTAATCTTGCTCTCCAGGTTAATAACTCCTAAGAGTTCACCCTCTAAAAGAATAGGAACGGCCAGTTCAGAGCGGATTTCATCGTAAGCTTGCTTGTAAAACGGTGCACTAAGAACGTTACCTAAGCGATGAGACTTCTTCGTAAACCCTACGTATCCTGTAAAGGATCGTTCAGGGAATGGTAGATTCTCGCCCCCGATCTTTAGACGTTTTGCATAAGAGCTCCAGCGGTTTGCTTCAGGGCCTACGAAACTTTCAGCTTTCTCTTGGAGAACGAGTAAGCGAGCTTCTCCTTCTTCAACCAAGCCGATGAAGGCAATATCAAATCCTATTAATGTATTAACTGTGAGTAGTATCTTACGAAGAAACGTCCTGACATCTTGATGTTCTTGGGCGATCAGGGCGTATATTTCTTTAAGAACATTAAGTTCTTGGATATCCTCGCGCATGAGCACCGCCATGATATTTTGAGAAGATATGACCTTATCTTTTGTGTCGTCGAAAAGTAAAGTGCATTTCCTTGTCGGTGAGCCTCGTTAACTAGTTATTGTTTCTTAGTTCTCAACCGTTCTCTCATTAATACGCCATGCACAGTTGGACAAAAAAGACAGAAATTGTTGTGACAATAATTCATTGAAAGGGTGATACTTTTCAGAAGTACGGTGTTCTTCCCTTAATTTGAATAACAGGCCAACCTGACCGGGCAACTCTACCCCAGCCCATCAGCGTCCGATAATCCCTCTTTCCGTCAAATACCCCCTGCCCTAACGCCTTGATTTTATTACGGTCAGGAAA
>CAZUFQ010000006.1:14965-25310 GCA_964618735.1 uncultured Enterobacteriaceae bacterium | reverse complement strand
TTTCTAATTATGGACGTATTACAGGTGCCGTCAATAACTGGCATGGTGACACACCATGGATTGGCTGTGCTGCAATTGTTGGCGGTACACTGGTCTCCGATAGCTTTCAAACAGCTATTGTCTTGGCCGTTAGTTAGATTGATAGTATCGCCGGTGTTAATGTTTGGCATAGTGAGAGACCCATTAACTAGTCCCTTGCAAGTCGCAGCATTGGCAGAACCCATACCGGGAGGGGCAAACCATGCGGAATTATTATCAGGCTGTTGGAATAGGGTCGTGGTATCACAAGTGCCAGTATTGGTAGGGTCAGCTGCACTGTGACAGATCGCGAGGGGAAGCGGCGGCTTCTCGGTCCCGGGACAACCTAGATAAGCAGTAGCATTGACATTGATGGTGGTGTCGCCTGTTTCCGAAGCGCCAAAGACATTGCGAATTCCCGAGAAGAAGAGCGGGGTGGGCACGGCATTCGACACCCTAACGGCATTAGCAGAATTGGCGGCTGTAGCATCTGTCCAAGTCGTCGTAGTAAACGCACGTGTTGTGTAATTGTAGTGCATCGCCTGGACTGTATTTGTTGGATTGGTGCTTGTGTTCACAACTTTGTTGTAGCCGGCAAAGGTATCGGCGCTTGTTTGCGCAACTGTCCCACGGGTGCTATCGGTCGGCAGTAGAGGGATCGCCCTCGCAGCTGCAGCGAGAGCGGCGGCGTCGACTCGTCGCTGCGCTTGAGTCCGCACGATAGTGGTCCACCCTATATCAACGGCAACTCCCAGGAACATCATCAACAGGAAGAGAAAAAGGGCGATAAAAACTAGGGTGACGCCTCGATCGTTTTTCAGTGTCTTCATATCGGTATCCAGCCTATTCGGTTTGAAGTGATAAGAAACACTCGCTCTACACTTCCTATTTGTTGAAAGAAAAAAGTTTTATGTTTGCCATTCCCAGCGCATAGTAGAGCTGCGCGTGATCGTAAGGGCGCTATTAGAAAAGCTGACCTTAAGGAGAGACATCATACCGGGGATGAGATACCATCTATAAGTTCCCGAGACCTGGATGGTTATCGCTCTGTTTGGAGTCGCCCCTGTCACTCCTGAATTGGCAACCGTGAATCCGCTAAAAAGGCTAACATTAGGGATTGCCAAACAAGCCCGGCTGAGGACCACTGAGCTGCTCGTCCGACAGGCTGGAAAGGTGCCGCTTTCCGAGACCGGCGCTACTTGTTGAACGGCGCCCATACGCGCTCCTTCACGTGCAGCGTTCTCAGTCACATTGCTAATAAAAAATATTAAGCCAAAATCTACAACTCCGCCAATGAGAACAAGAACAAACGGCAAGATGAGTGCGAATTCGGTGAGGCTTTGGGCGCGAGTATTTTTTAGCAAGGAAACTATCCAACGCATGGGGTGCATAGCAGGGTTTCTCCGTTTTGTTTGAGCATCCATGCCAAGTATAACTCAATTCAATAAGGCGACAGAAATTTTTGAGGAATGATAGGCACAAAGCAAACGCAAAATCTATACCTGTAGCGGAGCAGACAACAGAATCCCAGATAGCAATCAAAGAGTTTCTTTCTCCTTGAATTCACACTAGAATAATCGGAATTCAGAGCGAACCGAGAGAATCCTTACCCTGTCATCTCTCTGTCATGTTTGCCACATTTGTCATTTTTTTGACATTTTTGGCAGAAAATCTTGCCGTGCAAAAAGGAAGAAACCTGTTTTTTTCCAAGCGAATACTTAAGTTCCGTGATTGGCACGAACTGTGCTATGACACGTGTAAGCTGCTCATCTCAATACAAAGTAAGCAAATTTTTACGCAGCACGGAGGAATAGTAGATGGAATTGATTAAACGCTTGGTAAAAGAAGAAGACGGACAAGGGCTGACGGAATATGCCCTCATCCTTGGCCTGGTAGTGCTAGGGTTCTGGTTAGCAGTCAAGAATACGAATTTGGGGACCTCACTCGGCAATATATTCAACAAAGTGAAGGGGAATGTAGATAATTGCTGCTAGTGGTAGGAACAACTTGATTGAGAGCCCGCTACGGAAGGCGTTTAATTCCTCTTAATCTTTTATCCTCCCTCTAAAAGTGAGAGAAAAGAGGGCTCCTCTGCGTATTCCATAAGCCTTCTTTTCTTTGTTTCTTATAACGAAGAAGCAACATCTGTAGACAGGTTTTTGTATCCTCATTGTCACCATCGGGAGGATTTGCTAGCCTGCTTGAATCCATGCCATGCCTGGAGGAACAACAGATGGAACTCATCAAACGATTAGTAATAGAAGAAAATGGCCAAGGGCTGACGGAATACGCGCTTATTCTGGGCCTCGTGGTGCTAGGGTTCTGGTTAGCGATCAAGAATACAAATTTGGGACCTTCCATTGCTAACATATTCAACAAATCGAAGGATAATGTAGATAATTGCTGCTAGTGGTGGGAACTATTGACTCTCTCCTGGGGGTTCGTTCTCACTAGGGCAGCACGCGCAGAGAAAAAAGGCAGAGAGAACAGTTTTCTCGCCCAATCCAGATAGAGCCAGTTAGACGGACAACAAGCAGAGAGAGGAAATAGCTCACTAATCTGTAACGTCCGATGCCCTTTTATGAAGAGAGGGAAGCGCCCAAACAGGAGAAGGGGCTTCCCTTTTTTGTTTTATTACGAGGCGCAGGAATCTTCCCGCGTGGAGCGCGCCGGGATGTGAGTTCCCCGGCTGCCTTCAGACGCCCTGCACAAGGCGTCCACACGCTTCTACGGACTCGTGGTTCAGCCTAAGGAAGCCGCCGATGGCAGCTGGGGTTTGAACCCCTGGCTAGTAGTGTTATGCCGATCAGAGAGTAAAGCGCGTGGCGGTTGTGTACTCCCATAAGGGTGTCATTATTTGTCTGGGCAGGGAACCTCATGATCTCAGCTCTTGATTTGTTGCTGCTTATGTCCGTTGGATTAGCGGCGCTGTTTGACATTAAAGAGCGTCGTATTCCTAATTGGCTCATTGTGTTTGCCCTCACTGGCGGGGTTCTGCTAAATTCATGGCATGGACTGTTGCATGTAATCGACGCTTGTATGGGTTTCGGCCTGGGTATAGGCGTACTTTTCATTCCCTTTGCGTTGGGGTGGATTGGCGCTGGGGATGTCAAACTCGTGGGCGCGATTGGCGCTATTCTTGGCCATACTTTGCTTCCGCGCGTACTATTCTATTCAGCCCTAGCCGGCGGTGTGCTGGCGATTTTTTCTCTGATGTGGAATGGAATAGACTGGCAGAGAGTAAAGTCGTTGTGGCGAGATGTGTCCATGCTGATTTATAGCCAGGGTGTGGTATTGCCGGAAACGATGCACGAAAGAGAGCTGACGCAAACGCACACCGTTCCCTATGGGGTTGCTATTACGATAGGCACGCTTATTGCCGTTTATCTGGACCCCGAAGGCAACTGGGCAGGGTTTTGAAAAAGGAGGCTCCTTATGCAGAGCCGGACGAGACTTGCAGTTGTATTTGCTATTGCTTTTGGTTTGCTTGCCGCCTACGGCATAGCCAACTTTCTCCGTCAGCAGCGGGAAGCGGCGGAAGAATTCCGTAATTCCACGCAAAATATTATCGTAGCAGCAAAAGAGATTCCGGCAGGGACTGTGCTCACTGAAGATCTCATGAAATCCACTCCCTATTTGAAGACTTCGCTCCCGTCTGGCTTTTTCTCTTCAGTTGACGCCGTGAAAGGAAAAATCACAAAAACTAGTATGGATATTGGCGAACCCGTTTTGCAGTCTCGCCTGGGGGAGAAGACCGGCTTGACGGTGTTGTTAACTCCAGGGCAGCGGGCCATGGCCGTACAGGTCAATGAAGTGGTTGGCGTCAGCGGTTTCATTTCGCCTAATGATCGGGTTGATGTGATTGCCAATGTCACTCCTCCGGGACAGGAAGGAGAAAAGGTGGTGCAGGTCTCAAAAATTGTTCTCCAGAACAAGCGCGTGCTGTCGGTCGCTCAGACTTCGGAAGAACGGAAAGATGGTAAACCGCAAATCGCCAGCTCTATTACGCTCGAGCTGACGCCGGATGAGGTCGAGAAGCTGTCTGTGGCCTCTCGTGAGGGACAGATCATTCTCGCCTTGCGTGGGCAAGACGATAACGCGGTCGTGACCACACACGGAAGCACCGCTCGTGACCTGCTCAACATCGCGGTTCCACAACCGAAAAGTGCGCCGCCTGTGGCTTCGACAAAATATCGTGTGAGTGTATATATGGGAGACAAAAAGTCAGAGTTTGAATTCTAAGGCCGGAAGAAGGAGGATAAGATGGGCTGGACTGGAGGGGTTGGCCAAACCAAAAGGCATTGGAGGGGAGGAGTCCTCTTTCTCGTGAGCTATTGTTTAATCCGGGGTCCTGCTTTAGGCCTACGGAACAAAACCGCTAAAGGCAAAGTGTCATTGCAAGCCATTCGACAAGCTCAGCATAAACTCCACAAAGCAATCGTTGTCCGAAAACAGAGAGGGATTCGTTGTTTACAGTTCTTCACAATGACAACCTCTTCACTTCTTTGCCTCTGTTCCTTGGGTTTTGCCTCACAGTCCCTAGCGCAGGAAAAAACTCCCACTATCGAAGTGACAGTCAATCAATCAAAGGTATTGTGGCTAGAGATGCGCTCCAAAACCGTGTCTGTGACGCAACCGGAAATTGCCGATGTGGTCGTCTTAGCCCCCAATCAACTCCTGATCAATGGCAAAACGGTTGGGACGACTTCCTTGATCGTATGGAACGAACGCGGCGGCATCACCAATTTCACCTTGACCGTCGTGCCTGATGTAGTAGGGCTGCGCAAGCAACTGCAGGGATTATTTCCAGACGAACCTATTACGGTCATGGCCTCGGGCTCCGCGATTGTGTTGAAGGGAGAAGTCTCGAACGAAGTTGTGTATGATAAAGTCTTAGAAGTCGCGCTTCCCTACCTCCCTCCCAAGCTTGCTGCGGAAGTCGCCCCTGCCGCCGCCGCTTCAAGTCAAGCCGTGAACATCACCACTTCTACTGTGCGTCTTCCTCAGACCGGAACGGCCTTTGCCGGAGGCGGAGAACTCGCTTTTCCTGAAGAAACCGCCCTTACGGACACTGGTCGCTGGGGAGAGAAACGGCGCATTCCTGGCCTCATTGATTTGCTGGTGATTCGTGATTTTCGTCAGGTCCAGGTGAACGTCGTCGTCGCCGAAATTGCTCTCTCCAAACTGCGAGAACTGGGTATTGACATCGGCGTGATTACTGGACGCGCCAATGCTTTGAGCCGTGCAGGTTCTCAAGCTGGATTTAGCGGAGGAGATCTCTTCAGCGATCCCTCGACGTTCCCTCCCACGGTTACCTTTGGCCCGTCAACTTCCGGCCTCTTTTCTTATCTCTCTAATGGAGTAGCGATCGCTGCGGTGTACCGCTTGCTACAGAATAAGGACATCACTCAAATTCTTGCGCAACCAAACCTTGTCATTAAGAATGGTCGTTCGGGCGGCTTCCTTGCCGGTGGAGAATTTCCTATTCCTTTCCCAAGTGGCGGTCTCATAGGTACCATTACGGTCGAGTTCAAACCCTTTGGCGTGCGGCTCGATTTCGTGCCGACATTGACTTGGTCCAACACGATTGACCTCCGTATCTTTCCTGAGGTGAGTGAAATCGACCCTACCCTTTCTGTCACAGTAAGCGGCGTTTCAGTCCCTGGTTTGCGAGTGCGCAGAAGTGTGAGCCGGGTGGAGATGAGAGAAGGCGAGGTGCTGGTTATCAGCGGTTTGCTTGATCGTCGACTCCTCAGAGATATAACCAAATTCCCCTTCTTGGGAGACTTACCTATTTTAGGGGCGCTCTTCCGCTCCACACGATTCCGCAATCAGGAGACGGAGCTGGTGTTTATTATTACCCCACAAGTTGTGAAAGCTTCGCCGCCTGGGACGCGTCCTTCAGTGCCCATGCCGCCACACGATCCAGACATGCGCCAATTACCGCTCAACGGAGGCGAGGGCAATGCTCAACTTGCTCCATCCCCTACTGGAGCGTGGGCCACAATTGCTCCAACTACTTCCACGGCGCAGCCGGCACAGATACCTCCTCCGATACCATCAGCGCTTGCACCTGCCTCAACTCAGAACTCTATGCCAGCTACAGCGCCAACTATGCTCACGCCACCACCAACCTCTGGACCTGTGCGTGGAGAAACCTCTTCTGATGGGGAGCCAACGTTACCGTAAACAGGAAATAAGGAATGAAGCCTTCCATTGTGCTTGTCGGTGAAGATAGTCTGGCCTTAGCCTCCTTGCGCCAACACCTGGAAAAGGAGTCACGCTTTTTCGTGCAGAAGAAGATTCAAGGATTTCCCGAGACCGTTGAGTCCCTATCCACGACGCCCGACCCAGTTTTGGTCGTGGTTGATCTGAACTGGGAACCCGACAAGACCTTCCGCGCCATAGAAGATCTCAAGTTCAAATTTCCTGAACTTCACCTTATTTTGACTTCGGCGGAGAGTACGCCGGAGACCATTTTACGCGCGCTGCGGGCAGGAGCTGAAGAGTTCCTGGCGCAACCCTTCAACTGGCCCGAGGTGATGCAAGCGTTCGATAAAATACGCGAACGGATTATTCAGCAAACAGTGACTGGAGAACGACAAGGGCATATCGTCACCGTGTTCTCTACCAAAGGAGGAGTTGGCACCACGACAGTGGCGACGAATTTGGCGGTGTCCCTGGCTATGCAGCAAAAACAGTCTAGTTGTATTGTTGACTTAGTCTTACAGTTTGGCGCAGTGACGAGTTTTCTTGGCCTGGAGCCAACCTATACGATTCTGGACCTAGCGCGCAACTTGCAGAGAATTGACGCCCTCATGCTGGAAGGTTCCCTAGTAAAACACGCTTCAGGAGTGCGGGTTTTGGCCGAACCCTTTCAAGTAGAAGAAGCGAGCCGGGTAACAGCGACTGACATCGATCAGATCCTGGATGCGCTTGTGCAGACATTTGATTTTGTCGTGATTGACACCCCCAAGGAGTTTGATGAAACTACGTTCCTCGCGCTTGACAGAGCCCATATCATTCTTTTTGTGACAGAAATGAATGTGCCTTCTCTGCGCAACGCCCACCGAGCACTGGAATCGTTTGAACGACTACGCATTAACCCGGGAAAAGTTCGCCTGGTGCTCAACCGTCAGGAAAAGAGTAAGCTGATCACCATCGATTCGGTGGAGAAAACTTTGGCGACCCCAACCTTTTGGACTCTTCCCAATGACTACCCCACAGCCGTGGCCGCCCTCAATCAGGGGGTGCCGATTCAAGACGCCGGTTCGCATTCTAAACTTGCCAAGAGTTATGGAGGACTCGCTGAGGCTCTCGTTCGGGAATTTTCTTCTACGAATGATCGTCTCCACAAAGGAGAAGAGAAAAGAGCAAGTTTTTTCAGCCGCTGGCTCCCCACCCGTAATACAGGCAGATAGGAGCGCCCAATGAGACCTTCGTCCCCTTTTGACTCACTCCGCAGAACCCCTGACCGCAAAGATCCTGACAGGACCGGAGGAGAATTGTCCTCTAGGGCCTCCTTTCGCCGAGGACGCGAGACTCCCGCGCCAGACATGCTTTCTCAAGATCTCAAGGTGAAGATTCATCGCAGATTAATCGACTCGATTGATCTCACCAAGGTTTCTACTTTAGAGACTGAAGTGGTGAAAGCGGAAATTCGCCGCATCCTTGAAGAAATGGTGATGGCGGAAGCGCTGCCGCTCAGTCGCGCGGACCGCGACCGCTTGGTGACCGAGGTGCAGCATGAAGCGTTCGGACTGGGGCCTCTTGAATTTTTAATGGCCGACCCTACGGTGTCCGACATCTTGGTGAATACTCACAAAAATGTCTACGTGGAGCGTCATGGCAAGCTGGAAAAAACGGCTATCTGTTTTCGGGACGACACCCACCTGATGCAGATTATTGAACGTATCGTCTCTCGCGTTGGTCGTCGCATCGACGAGTCGTCCCCTATGGTTGACGCCCGGCTGCAAGACGGATCGCGTGTTAACGCCATTATCCCACCGCTCGCGTTGGATGGTCCCACCCTGTCGATTCGTCGCTTTGGCGTCGATCCTCTGACTATGCCTGATCTCATTCGTATGCACGCCTTACCGGAAATGGTGGCTGAGGTATTAGCTAGTTGTGTTAAGGCGCGGCTTAACATCTTGATTTCCGGCGGCACCGGCGCAGGCAAGACTACCATGCTCAATTGTCTCTCGGATTATATTCCTGACCGCGAACGTATTGTTACCATTGAAGACTCCGCCGAGTTGCAACTACAGCAAGAGCACGTGGTGCGGCTAGAAACTCGCCCACCCAACATCGAGGGTAGAGGCACGGTCACTCAACGTGATCTGGTGCGCAATGCATTGCGTATGCGACCGGACCGTATTATCCTCGGCGAGGTGCGAGGCGGCGAAGCCCTCGACATGATTCAAGCGATGAACACCGGCCACGACGGCTCAATCAGCACCGTACACGCCAATACTTCGCGTGATGCGCTTTCTCGCTTGGAGACCATGATGTTGATGGCAGGAGTGAATTTGCCGGAACGAGCGCTGCGAGAGCAAATTTCTTCCGCTCTGCATGTCATTGTCCAACTCGCTCGCTTGACTGACGGCAGCCGCAAACTCATAGAGTTGGCGGAAGTGACGGGAATGGAAGGCAGCGTTATCACCACGCAATTAATTTTCCGCTTCGACCAACGCACAGTTGAAAACGGCAAAGTGATTGGCGATTTTACCGCGACTGGCGTGCGACCGCAATTTCTGGAGCGGTTGGAGCATCATGGGCTAAAGATTCCTACTTCGTACTTCATGCCGTCTTCGTCAGCAAGGCAGAGGGCAATATGAGCATCGCCGTCATCACGTTATTGTCCTTTCTGGCAGCCGCTAGTCTCATTCTGGCGTCTCTCTCGGTCGTGCAGTCCGCGCAACGTTCGCCCCAGGTCAGGGTGCGCCGCCGTCTCGTGACCGTCGCCATGCGCGGTCAAGCAGGAGGAGAAGGACAAGACTTAGCCAAAAGGTCCACCTACAGCGAGATTCCTTTTTTTCATCAGTTCCTCAATAGGTATCCCTTTGTCCATTCTCTTGATCTTCTTCTCGACCAGGCCAATGTTAATATAAGCGTCGGGGTGTTCATTCTTGTGTCCTTGACTCTTGGCGTTGTCGTCTGTTTCGTTGGCCTGAACGTCCTGGATCAGTCTCTCGGTACTGCACTTCTGAGCGGGGGACTCACTGCCTTTGTTCCTTTTCTCCTAATGAAATACCTCGCGAGAAGAAGGATTCGGCGCTTCTTGGAACAGTTGCCAGATGGCTTGGATATCATGGCCCAAGGTTTACAAGCCGGGCTGGGTTTGAGCCAGGCCCAGGTCTTTGTTGCCAAGGAGATGCAAGATCCGCTGGGAACCGAATTTTCTATCTTCATAGAAGAATTGAACTTAGGTCGGTCCATTGGCGACGCACTCAGCAATTTGCAGGAACGAATGCCACTGCCGGAGGTCCGTATGTTCAGCACCGCTCTCTTAGTGCAACGTGATATCGGCGGCAGTCTTGCGGAGCTGCTCAACAACCTTGCCGACGTGATTCGTGATCGCTTTCGTATTGAACGCGATATCAAAACCTTGACCGCGCAAAATCGTGTGGCGGTGCTTGTGGTTGCTTCACTTCCCCCGGCGTTATTTGCTTTTATGTTCATGATGGACCCCCAATTGATGACCGAAGTGATGGCAAGCCGCGTCGGACAATTCATGCTAACGGCTGCTTTGGTCTTTGAGCTGCTTGGCATCGTCTGGTTTCGCTACTTTCTCCGCTTGCATATCTGAGGCTGTTATGGAAATGCTGCTGGTCATGCTCGGGATTTTCGGTCTGGTCGGTTCGGTATCGTTACTAATCTTTGCCCCACGGGCGCCAAGGCCCGAGGAGATTATCCAACGACGTCTGGCGACCCTTACTAGTTCTCCAAAGTCTTCTGCTCAGGCGATTTCCTTAGGGCCCGCAGAGGAAAACAATCTGTGGGAACGGACGGCGAATTTCTTTCTCGGGGAAGTCAATCTCCCGGAGCGTTATACCAACCTTTCCCGTCTCCTCCACCAGGCAGGGTATCCTGGTGAGCGCGCGATCCGCATTTTTTGGGGCGTGCGCATCTTTTCCACTTTCACTTTTGCTGCTTTCGCGTTTTTTGAGACCTTTGTCTCTGCTGTACCTTTTACGCAAGGACTGCTTTTTATCGGCGCAAGTGCAGCGGTGGGCTATCTCTTACCTTTCTCCAGCGTACGCCGTAAAGCCAAGCTGCGTATGCGTAATATCCGAGAAACATTCCCGGACACTTTGGATCTCCTGGT
>CAZUFQ010000006.1:6243-14955 GCA_964618735.1 uncultured Enterobacteriaceae bacterium | reverse complement strand
GGAGTAGATGGAGCAATAATGCGCGTGGCTGAAGAAAAAGGAGAACAGAATTTAGCTATCGGCGACGAATGCCTTCTGATGGGCCGGGGGATGCAGGCAGGGTTGGCGCGCCGTGAAGCACTTGCACGGATATCGGACCGCCTCGATTTTGACGAACTCAAGAGCCTCACAGCCCTGCTTGTCCAGACTGAAGAATTAGGGGGAAGCATTGGCCGTGCTTTGCGGGTTCATGCCGACACCATGCGACAGAAGCGGCGGCAAAAAGCAGAAGAAGCGGCGCGCAAGCTGGTGATCAAGCTGTTGTTGCCTATGGCGTTTTGTATCATGCCCGCCTTGTTCATGGTGATTTTTGCTCCACCGGCCATCAACATAACAAAGCTCTTCGAGAGCACTCCGTAATGGAAAGCGATAGAGACATGCCTGCACTAAATCTGACAAAAAAGACCTGGCTGGCTACGACAGTCAGAAAGGCGGACAATTTTCTTACTCGGTTGGTGGGATTGCTCCGGCGTAGATCACTCGGACCTGAGGAAGCGTTATGGTTAGTGCCGAGTAAAGGGGTACATACGGTGGGCATGCGGTTTCCCATCGATATTATTTTTCTCGACCGCAGCAACCGAGTAATTGACTTTGTCTCTGGGTTAGCGCCGTATCGGCTGTCTTACTGGCGTGCGACGGCTCACAGTGTATTGGAATTACCGCGCGGCGCCATTCAGAAATCCTCAACTGAAGTGGGAGACGAGGTAGAAATTACCCTGGCTGAGGTTTCTGAAATGGATGATCTGAAAGAGACTCAGCTAAACAAATCGACATGATGCGTTTGCGGTCGTATGGGGAACGACTCAAGCAGACTCGAAGACAATCGTCTCCTTCCGCAAGGAGGAAGCGTGGAGGCAGAAGATGGAGCGTGGCAACGGTGGTCTACGGAGCGGTTGGGGATTGCTCCTGATTTTGCTCTCCGGCTGCAGCGCCCTGACCCAGCCGGAGAAGAATATAACGCCGAGCGGGACTAGGCTCACACTGCCCTCGCATTACGACGCCTATTACTCATCCCCAAAAGCGCGCTACCTGGGTGAAGTTCATGGCCGGAATCTTGAGCGGCTTATGGACAAGATCACACAAGGCCCCATTGGGCAACTCCAGTTTGCCAACGCTGTCGTATCTCTCAGTATGGGCTTTTTCACCTATGCGAACAGTCAACCTCCAGATCAGCGCTATCTTGAGGTGATTCTGGGAATGCCCGACATCTTAGATGAAAACTCCGATATCAATGTCAACGTGAGCCAGCTATTTTCTCAATATGGCCGAGATGTCCTGACTGTTCTTGCTAGCGATCGCGCCATTGCTACCGATACAAAAATTGCCGGATATGGTCTCAACTTTTCCTGGCGCAGCATGACAGTGACTCCGTCCGGTCCCCGCATGGCGTTGAACGAAGTAGTCATCTATCTTGCCAAAGACCAGACTGAGAAATTTTTGTATCGACAAGTTGACCAAAACGCGTTGTTGCGCGGCTCCGCCCTCTTCTTTCGCAAAGGTGAGCAACCTGCCAAGAAAATCGCTTACGTCGCCCCCTCGATGCAGCCGGGCTTGCAAATCTTTACCAACCAAGCTGCTCCCATACGCTTACAACAAGACCTCAGTAGAGAAGAGCTGCCATTGAGCCCTACAACTGATGCACCTGCGCCGCAAGCTGAACCGTCTAGATTGACAGTCGAGACAAGTAAAGAAGCACCTGCGCCAACGGTGGAGCCTCACGTCACGACTCCGCCACAGAACACCATCGCGACGCAGGATAATGTCGCTGCAACTGAGACGTTTTCGACAACTCCGCAAGATCATGCGCCGAGAAGTACGGCTCCAACTCCTGGGGCGGAGCAAGGACCGGCTCCCGCTCGACCAGAGTATTTGGTGCAGCTGTGGTATGCGGAAGAGGAAGAAGCGCAACGCTGGGTCAATCTCTTGGGTGCGGGACGATACACCACCGCGATTGAAATTGTTGATGGATCGCTTCCGGTGCGGCTTCGCGTCGGACGATTTGCTTCCCTCGTCGACGCGACCCATTTTCTTGATCATTTCAAAGCGCATGGGACACAGGGCCAGATTCTTCAGGTAGAACGCTAGTCTCTACCCCTTCACTCTCGCTTCACACAACCTGTGCACAACATCAAGAACAACGCGCGAGCCGTTTTCAAAGGCTTCGCGTTGGATACTTTCATTGGGTTGATGCGCTTGCTCGAGATCGCCGGGGCCGCAGATCAGAGAAATAATACCGGCTCGGGCAAACTGACCGCCGTCTGTGGCAAAGGGAGCCCCGCCGCTTTTCTGTTGCTTGAGCAGCGAAAACAATACCCCCTCAAGCGGAGTGCCCTGAGGCGACAACAAAGGGGGAACGAGGAGCGGCTCGCTTATCTCAACACTGGCAAGACGATCGGGCGAACTATAGTCGTGCAGATCGAGTGCGCGCAGACGAGCGCCGATCTCTCGGTACACGTCTAAGGGATCGCCTTGCGGCAGTGGTCGATAACTAATTTGCAAAGTACACTCTTCAGCGATCATATTGGCCGCTGTGCCGCCGCGGATACTGCCAAAATTGAGAGTGGTATAGGGAGATTCAGGGAAAATATCAACAAAGGCGCGTGCATGCTGTCGGCGAAGTTCGGCTTGATAGCGACCAATGGTGTCAACGACTTTCCCCGCAACCGCGATTGCATTCACGCCTTGCTCCGGAATGCTGCTGTGACCGCCAAGTCCACGTACGATCACGTTGAAGATCACGACGCCTTTATGAGTGTGGAACACCTGATATGAAGTAGGCTCGCCAATCCAAGCCAGGCGCGGCTGCGGAATCACGCCAAGTAAATCCGGCAACACGGGCAGCATACGTTCAGCGCCGCGACAACCGATTTCTTCATCTGCAGTGAAAATAAACACGAGCGGTCGCTTCAATGTCGCCAACTCCAGCTGCGCCGCCGCGTCTATACACTGGGCCAGGAACACTTTCATGTCGGAGGCGCCGCGACCATAGACGCGATCGTCTGTCATTTCTAAGCGCAAAGGGTCTCGCTGCCAACCCGGCTGTCCAACGAATGGAACGACATCTACATGGCCGGAAATAATGAGTCCATCCGGCTCCGGCGGGCCTGCGTAGGCGACCAGATTCACTTTAGATACGCCCATCACTTCAGTGCGATGGAAAGCAGTAGTAAACCCATGACTGTCCAGATGAGATCCGAGATAGTCCATGGCTTCGACATTGCTCTTGATGCTGACCGTGTCGAAACTGATAAGACGGCTGGCGAGTTCCTGAAGATATATGCTCATAAAAATATTTGCTCTTCTCTTGACCCTTGCTACAGGATCGGGATAAGCCTCTACCTATCAGAAATGGAGGGACTATGACCAGACTCGAGGGGCGAGTAGCAATTGTAACTGGCGCCGGGCAAGGGATTGGGCAGGGAGTGGCGTTGTGTTTAGCACAGGCGGGAGCGCGGGTCGTCGCTGCTGATGCAGTCCATGAGCGAGCTGCGCAAACTGCGGCTGACATTCGCGCGCTCGGGAAAGAGGCGCTCGGCGTACAAACAGACGTAACTCAGGCTGATAGCGTAAGTAGTCTCGTGTACTCGACGCTTACGCACTTTGGGAAAATCGACATCCTGGTCAACAATGCTGGCGTAGTGGTTGTGAAGCCCATTACCGAACAAACCGAAGCGGACTGGGACCGAGTGCTCGATGTCAATCTCAAGGGCGTGTTTCTCTGTTGTCACCGGGTCGTGAAAGAAATGGTCAAGCAGCGCAGCGGCGCGATCGTGAATATCGCGTCCATTGCCGCGTTTCATTACACTGTGCCGCACGTGCCGTACGCCGCGTCGAAAGCCGGCGTGGTGGCCATTACGCGGGATCTGGCGTTTGAAGTCGCACGGCATGGCGTACGCGTGAATGCGATCGCGCCTGGACCAATCGAAACGCCTATGATGGGCTCCGCGCTCACCCAGCAGCAGAAAGAAGCGCACGCGAAGAGCATTCCGTTGGGTCGGTTAGGACAGCCGCGAGATATTGGCAATGCTGTAGTGTTCCTTGCCTCTGACGATGCGAGCTTTATTACCGGGGCCACGTTGCCGGTCAGCGGCGGAACGGATCTGAAAGTGTCCAACTTATAGCTGACAAGAAAGCCTCTTCCCATGACCAAACTCAGCGTCAATCTCAACAAGATTGCCACGCTGCGCAACTCGCGCGGCGGCAGCCGACCAAGCGTCGTACAAGCGGCGCGAACCTGTATCGCAGCGGGGTGCCACGGCATTACCGTTCATCCGCGTCCGGATGCTCGTCACATCCGACGGCAAGACGTGCTTGATCTTGCAGCTATGCTGACCGTTGAGTTTAATATCGAAGGCTATCCGTCGTCGGAATTTCTTGATCTCGTATGCCAGGTGCGTCCGACGCAATGCACGTTAGTGCCTGACCCGCCGGAGGTCCTCACCTCTAATGCGGGCTGGAATCTCAAAGGCGATGTCGCCTGGCTTGGCGATGTCCTCAAACGTCTCCATGAGCATAGTATCCGCGTGAGTTTATTTTTGGAGCCGGATACAGATCAAGTGCAATGCGCAAAAGACATTGGGGCAGAGCGGATCGAATTATATACAGAACACTACGCGAGAATGTTTCACACACCGGCACGAGAGCGTGTCTTTGAGCCCTTTTTCCATGCGGCGGTGAAGGCCCAAGAAGTTGGACTTGGCCTAAATGCTGGGCATGACCTTGATCTGGACAACTTGCCGTTCTTTGCGCAACGTGTCCCTGGCTTACTCGAAGTGTCCATCGGTCACGCGCTCATTTCCGACGCGCTAGAAATGGGGCTGCGGCAGTCTGTGAAAGCCTATCTGCGAGCGCTGGGATATTTTGCAGCGAGAGACGTGTGAAAGATCATAAATTCAATGCATCACAGGAATGCAGAACATGACGCTCACCTATGACCCTCGCTATAATATCGCCTACCTACGATTGCATGAAAAAATCGAGCAAGTAGAAACTATCCGTGTGAGCGATGAACTTAACATCGACATTGCTCCGGATGGTACTGTCTACGGTATCGAGTTGCTGAACGCAAATGCGCAATTCGGCGCAGAAGATCAGGGAAAATTAGTTGTGATCAATGAAGCCTTCGGCGATCGGCAAGAAATTTCTTTCAAGCGTTAGCCAAAGACTTTTGATGTTATGCCTTCACATTCGCTTTTGCCGCCAGTGAAGCATAACTCACCCCCTCCCCGTTTTCTGTACTCACTGGCAATCCTGCGTCTCTCCATCCTGGCACCGGGTTGCCAGCTTGGTCTTGTCCACCGCCGAAACCTCCCATCATATTGGAGACGTTTGTATATCCAGCCTGCACCAATTGGTCTGCGGCTCGCTGAGACCGTCCGCCGGCCTGACAGCCGACGATGATCGTCGCGTCTTTGGGGAAAGCAGTTTCGACTACTTTGAGGAAGTCCGGATTTGGCGAAGGCCGTCCTGGGGCCTGAAAGAAGAAGGCCGGGATATTGACGCCTTTTTGTGGATGGCCCGCCGTAAATTCCGGCTCCGTCCTGACATCAAGGTAGATAATAGCGGCATCTTTTTGCATCAGGTCATGCGCTTGTGGGGGAGTAATCTGCTTAACTGCCATGTCTACGCTCCTATGGGTTTTTGCAGTTGAGGAGTACTCGCGAGCCGACATTGAGTCAATGACTGGCCTTCCTTTTCTTGGAGCATTGGGTCATTAAATGATTGAATCATCGAGCCATTGAAGAAGGTGCTTCCTGAGCAGTCTGTTGACAATATCTTCTCAATGACTCAATGGCGCGATGACCCGATGACTCACTAACTCTGGAGGAACTCATGCAAGCCATTACTTTTGCAACACCGGGCGGCCCCGAAGTTTTACAATTGACCACTGTACCCGATCCGGCCCCAACAGCCGACCAAGTGTTGGTGCGCGTACGCGCAACAGCACTGAATCGCGCAGATACACTGCAACGCAAAGGCGCGTATCCACCGCCAGCAGGTGAGTCTGACATTCTCGGACTTGAACTCGCTGGAGAGGTGGAAAACGTCGGCTCGGCAGTGCAAGGCGTGAAGCCTGGCGACCGGGTATGTGCGCTCGTCGGTGGAGGAGGATACGCAGAGAAAGCAGTGGTTGACGCGAGGATGTTAATCCCTATCCCCGCGGGTTGGAGTTTTACCGATGCTGCGGCAGTTCCAGAGGTCTTCTTTACCGCGCAAGAAACGATGTTTACCCTCGGCAATTTGCAAGCCGGTGAGACGGTGCTCATTCATGCCGCTGCGAGCGGGGTGGGCACTGCGGGTATTCAGATGGCGCGTGAAGTTGACGCGCGCATATTGATCACTGCCGGTTCTGCCGAAAAGATTCAGCGCTGCCTCAACCTCGGCGCACATGTCGGATGTAACTACAAGGAGCAAGACTTTGCCGAATGGGTGCAAGAGATTACAAATAAGCAAGGAGTCGATCTGATCGAGGATTTCATCGGGGCTGGGTATTGGGAACGGAACCTGCACAGCCTGAAAACCTGCGGTCGGCTCGTGTTGGTCGGTACGATGGGAGGCGTTAAAGTAGAAACGAGCTTGATGCTCATTATGAGCAAACGATTGCAGATCTTTGGCTCCGTGCTCCGCGCTCGTCCGCTGCTTGAAAAAGTTGACGTCACGCGACGTTTCCGCGAACGCTGGCTGCCGCTCCTCGCCTCTGGTCGTATCAAGCCGATCGTCGATACGGTCTTCCCACTGGCCCGAGCAGCCGATGCGCATCGCTATATGGAAGAAAATCGAAACTTTGGGAAGATTGTTTTATCGGTCTAACTTCTAGACAGCCCATCAGTTGGGCAGTCTCGTAATCGTAGGGCGTGCTAAGTTGGCCATCTCGTTCCCAGGCAGAGCCTGGGAACGAGATTATCAACTTTTGGGCTTAACGATCTACGAGACTGACTTCTCATATCGCCAGCCGCTATCGATCATCCACAGCCGATGTCGTCGTCCTTGGTTGTCGATATCAACAGTGGGGTACCCGTCATCTTCCTCGTATAATGAACAGAGACCGCCTGGAACAGGCTTATAGCGAGGAACAAAAATTTCTGCTGGATGCTGAGAGAAATGAGAAAGCGCGGCGGTTGTGGTTGGATGGGCTAACAGTTTAGTCAGGGTTACAAACGTCGGCGGCGGCAACTCAATCTCTCCGGCGCGCTGTGCGGCCAAGGCATGATCTGGCCGCATCCAGCGATGATCATGGATCTCATCGCCATCAATCTGAACTTTGTCCTCTGTCGCCGTAGCAGCAAAAAACCAGGTTGAGTACCGTTCTGGTCTTCCTTCCGGCGTGGTCCAATGAGAGATCCAGATGAGATCTTCTCGTGCAAGGGTAAGGCCCGCCTCTTCATAGGATTCACGCACCGCGGCTTGTCGTGCAGCTGCGAGCGCATCGCCTCCCGGTTCATAGTCCTCCGGATCAATACGTCCGCCTGGGAACACCCAAGCGCCGCCGTGAAACGCAATTTTTGAATTGCGCCGTAAGAGCAGTGTCTCAAGACTGTCCTCTGCGTCGCGGAGCAGAATGACAGTAGCTGATGGAATAGGAGTGACAGGTGTAGTATTTGACATCGCGCCACTCTACTATGATTTTCCTATCTGATCGAGAACTCTCCTTCACAGCCTCTGTCGACCCAAATGCCGCCGCCATCTCGATCAGAGCCCCACGTATCGTACTCGCGACACAGCGCCTCGCTCAGCTGCCGTTGAAGGCTCACATCTCCTCGGACCCCGGTTCGGCAATAATTCGATTGATAATTTTCTGATTTACAGACGATGGTCCGTCCTCTTCCCTCCCAACCACCACCATAGTCATCTCGACGTGCTTCAATGGAGAACTCTGCACGGCAACCGGACGTTACCCACACGCCGCGGCCACCGTCATCAGCACCCCAGGTCTCGTTTTCGCGACATGGCGCATCACTTAATTGCCGCTCCAGCCGTACGCGGCCAGAGCTATTCGTACGACAGTACGATTGGCGACCATTCTGAGATTCGCACGTAATCGTTGCCTGCCTCCCTCTACCTTTGCCGCCTTCGCCGTATGATGGCCCTGGCCGTCGTGGTTCGACGACAAACTCTGCACGACAACCGTTGCTGACCCAAACTCCACTGCCATCACCATCGGCTCCCCACGTGTCATATTTGCGGCAGGGCGCATCGCTCAGTTGCTTTTCCAGGCGGATACGTCCGCGGACATTTGTGCGGCAGTAGTTATATTGGCTGCTTTTTGATTCACACGTCAGGCGTCGACCTTGACGCGCATCGTAATAACGATCGCTGTAGTAATCATCGGGGTCACGGGGATTCGAGCCGTAATACGGGCTGTCCTCTGGCGGACGCCCGCCTTGCCGCGTTGCCTCGTTGAGAATTGTGTCGAGTAAAGAGCCGGCGTCTCGCTGGGCTAAAGCTGTGCTGTTAAGCCCCAGCAAGAGGGCAAAAGAGAAAAGCCAAACCATTGACTTTGCTTTCTTCATAGCGACCTCCGTGCAGTGATATGGGCATCATATCACCGCAGGCAGGAATGGCTGAAATTGTTCCCCTCCACTTACCTCTCCATTTATTGGACTCGTTGCCACGTAATGCGAGGAGCCACTTGCTCGGCGCCGTCCTGACGGGGAGGAGGCTTAAGAATCAACT
>CAZUFQ010000006.1:1626-6143 GCA_964618735.1 uncultured Enterobacteriaceae bacterium | reverse complement strand
CGAGGAGCCACTTGCTCGGCGCCGTCCTGACGGGGAGGAGGCTTAAGAATCAACTTGTCGTCGGAGAACTCAAAGAACCGCTTTTGATCTGTTCCGACGTTGTCAGGGAACAAACTACCTTCGACATGATGAATGACAAACCCCTCGGCTTCGTGGATTTCATACGTACCAAAATACGCTCCATACCCAGCGAACGCGGCTTTGATTTCTTCCGGCGTTCCTTTATCAAGATCGCCTGAAGCAAATTTCGGACGATTTGGTTGCATAAGTTGGACCGCCATGCGACCGGTGGCGTCGTACATAATATAGCCGATCGAACCGGCTCCGTATCGATAGGGAATTACTTCACCATTGGGTCGACGTGCTTCCGCCGAGACTAATCTCCACGTACCGATGAATTTATTTTTCACATCTTGTGATGATTGCGCCGCCATCGTTTGATCCTCCGTAGGGGCAAAACAAAGGGGAGTCGCAACAAGAAGAACGAACACCGCAGTGAAAAGATAGTGCTTTCTCATGACGCCTCCCTTCGTGCATGATTTGATTGAGGCCAAAACAAGGTCTACAGAGACCATTCAATCCTTGTCTTGGCCGTTGACTTCAGGACTGCTAGGCGGGTCAGATCGTTACGCTCTTCTAAGCGTGAGCACACTTCCCTCACCATCGCCAGCAATGTAAATCGTGCCGTCGCCGCCAACGGCAAGACCGGCAAACGGACTGAGAGGACCGGGAACAAGACCTGGCACTCCCATCAATGGCTTGGGCGTGATCCCTGGCGCGGCGCCAACAGGTAAGTTGGAAGCAAGTGTCTGGCGTTGTTTTGTTGACAAAGAAAAGGCAAGCAGTTCCTTGCTGCCAGTGTCGAGGACGAGCAATTGTCCGCCAGAGAGGGCAAGTCCTTGCGGCTTTTGGAGACCATCAAGCACGGTGCTCGCGCCGCCATTGATTCTCACCACTCTTCCCTTGCTCTCCTCACTGACATAGCAAGAGCCGTCATCCGCGACGACAACACCAGCCGGACGACCTAGCCCGCTTGCCAGCACAGACACGTCGCCTTTGGTGGTGACTTTCAGGAGACGGCCCGTTCCGGCTTCGGTCACGATTGCCGAGCCATCCGCTGCACACGCAATACCGAGCAATTCGTTGAGGTCGGTCGTAAACGTCTGCGCCTCTCGCGTTCCTGGATGATATGACGCCACATTGCCTGCGGAAGTGGTCACATATAGACTGCCGCCCGGTCCTGCGGCTACTCCTCGAATGAACCCAGGAAACCCTTCATCAAGCAACATCCCGGACCGATACCGTCTGCCGTCTGGAGCAATCGCGGCGATACTCATGCCATCTCCGGCAAACACGGTTCCGTCACTACCGAGCGCTAACCCAAAAGGTCCAATAAGTCCGGCCGCGACCAGCACTCGCTCCTGCCCGTTCTCCAAAATCTCTGCAACCCCGCCATCGATAAAGTGGGAAATGAAGACATGATTGTTGGCGTCAATCGCGAAATTGTCGATGCCTGGTCGGACTTTGGCAATAGTAGTTTTGGCGCCGCTTTGGATGTCGAATTTCGCGATCTCACCGCTGCCGGCTTGGGTGGTGGTAAGCATTCCCTTCTGATCGAATTTGACCGATGTTGGAACTGCCAGCCCCGCTACAAATCGTTCCGGGGTTCCTCCCGCCAGCGGAATACGCCAGATTTCACCCGAGGCAATGGCTGGATAATAGAGATTGCCGTCTGGCCCGACCGATAGGGCGTTTGGCAATGGCAGATTGTCCGCCAGCAGTCGTGGCGCGCGACCATCGGAATAGAGTTCAAACAAACGCCCATCGGGGCGACATTCGTCCATAAACAGACGGTCTTGATAGCAGGTGATGCCATTCGCAGCAGGTACGTTGTCTGCAATCACGCGCGTTTGACCGTCGGCTGTTCGAGCGCTGACGCGAGCGCTCATGACCTCGGTGACATACATCACTCCATGTGAATCGAACGCGATATCATCCGGGGCCACGATAGGACCGCCAACCGGCGACACGGTCTGGCACGCGCCAGTGACAGGATCGATCGCGCTCACCTGGCTGCCGAACGCTTGCACGACATACAACTTGCCGTCTGGACCAAACCGCATGCCGTTGGCGCCGAACAGAGCGCTCGACGGCGAGAGGTGCGCGATCCGCCAGCCTGCGGCGGCTTGTGGCTTAAGGCCTTCACGATAACGGTTCATAACCTTCCTCCTTTTTGCTTACTTCCCTTTAAACACCGGCTTACGTTTTTCTCGCCACGCTTGGTGGGCTTCATGACTGTCCTCGGTCTGTCCTAAGATCATAAAACGATAGATGTCTGCTTGGGCGGCGTCTT
Source organism: uncultured Enterobacteriaceae bacterium (assembly GCA_964618735.1). Taxonomy (GTDB): domain Bacteria; phylum Desulfobacterota; class Binatia; order Bin18; family Bin18; genus SYOC01. The sequence goes on along the minus strand of CAZUFQ010000006.1, from coordinate 3,790 downwards.
TTAGTGAAGCAATATCGAGCCCCTTGTTGAGGGACTCTTTCGCTGTCTTGACAGCTAGCGGTGGTAACGCCGCCAAGCGGTTGGCGTAGTTGTAGGCCAGCGGTATGAGTTCCGCCAAGGGTACAACCTTGTTAACAAGACCAACTCGGTATGCTTCGGCAGCCGAGATGCGCTCCCCGAGCAAGACCATCTCCATGGCCTTGCCGCGCCCCACATAGCGCGCAAGACGGACCGCGCCGCCATAAGCAGGAATAATACCCAGGGGCACTTGTGGCAGGCCAAATTCTGCATTGTCTGAGGCGAGAATAATGTCACAACAAAGTGTGATGAGACAGCCAATGCCGATCGCATAGCCGTTGACCGCCGCCACCACCGGTTTAGGATAATCCGATACAGTGTTAAACACAGCGAACCCTCGCGGCGTGACCGTCGCCAAGTGTTCTCCAGCGGAAGACACTCGATGCGTGCGCGGATTCGCCAGATCAGCGCCGGCCGAGAACGCTTTGTTGCCTTTGCCAGTCAGGACCGTGACCAGCACTTCGGGGTCAGCCTCCATCGCAGTGAAGACGTCAACTATTTCTTCGGAGACTTGCACGCTCCAGGGATTATGTTTCTCTGGACGATTGAACGTGACCGTGGCGATCGGACCGTTCTTCTCATACGTGATCGTTTCGTAACTCATACTCCCTCCTTTGTGATTGAGCCATTGAGTGATTGAACGATTACGGCCTTTATCGATGATGCAACGACTTAATGAGTTTGTAAATTGTTGGTCTCGAATACAATGTGCCCCGCAGATTCTTGCGCCACGACTCGTGCTGTTACTTCAGCGGAAAGTTCAATGTGTCGATGCTCGGGAAATTTTTCTGGGTAGAGGAGTGGACGCAGGTAGAATTGGTCTGGACTGGGAACCTCGCCGCGACTCTTGTAAGGGCTGAGCACCCAGCCGCGCCGGAGAAATTCTGCGTTGAAATAGGATTCCCAGTGATCATTCAGCCAGTTCATTTTTTTGTGATAGTCGTGAAAACCCGCAGTCATCAAGTCGATATCTGTTGTCCAATACAAAACGATTAACGGGGTATAGCCGAGTCGTACGTCTTCTGGATACTCGCTGCGTTCGAGCCGCTCAGCCACCAGGATGAGTTTGCCGTCGTGGTCATACTGCTCGATGCGCAGCGGGCAGAAGAACTTTTTGTCTATCCAGTAAATAAGTTTACTACGGTAATAATTGGGCAGCCACGCTGGACGCGGAGTAGACTCGACCACGTAGCACTCTACCCCGCCGTCGTTCGTGTAGGACGGGTAGCTGTCTCCCATGGGCTTGAATGTTTTCGTGTCGCGCTCATAGGTCGTACCGTCTTGATTGGTGATCGTGACGAGTGGCCGGGTATTAGGGAAACGGACAGTCGAATACAGCGTATCTGTACCAAGGATTGTCCAGGTAAACTCCCACGGGTCTCGTCCTTGGAGATCGTCAAAACTTTGCGCGTTATTGGGGAAGCGATCTTCTCGACGCGGCTGCGGCTGACGACGGATGCGCCGAAGACTGGGACGATACATGTATCGGTCCTGCTTCTTGGTGAACGTGAGATCGGTGCGATACTCGAACCAGAGTTGTTGGTCACCGTCTGACTCCGGCGGATAGGTAAATTGTGAAAACGCTCGCATGTATTCGTGCCCCGGCGGCCAGCGCAACAACTCACCGATCCCATCTTTGGGCAGATAGAGGATCGAGGTGTTGTTCTTCATTGTGGCAAGAATGTACCCGCCGGCGGTCATACTTTGCACAACACTCAACCAGATATGCGAAAAGCGCGGTCGCAGCGTATCCAGCTCAAACGCAAGATAGCCCAGCTCTTCAGCAGTGTAAGGGGGTGAAAAAGGATAGGCTTCAGCAGGCAAATAGGGAATTTGGGGATCTCGTGGAGTGTCGGTGCGAAAATCCAGCTCCGCTCGCTCCTCTGGAGATAGTTCTTCTACTGTCTTCCACGTCTTCGTATTTCCCTGCATTTCCGCTTGCGTAAACCGAGCAAAGCCAGCGAGTGCGCTGCAGGCAAAAAACAGCATCAGAACGATGATGCACGTTCGGAGTTGGTGATTATTCATGGCCTTCCCATTTACTTTCTATTTACTTTAATTCTTTGATCGCACCCGAGAGAACGGT
>CAZUFQ010000006.1:0-1616 GCA_964618735.1 uncultured Enterobacteriaceae bacterium | reverse complement strand
CGATGCCATGGTCCTGCAGCACGTTGAAGACGGGGGGGTTGCGGGAGAGAACAGTCGTAAGAACGAGGACGCACTTTCGGAGTTCGGGCTTATTTATGGCTTGCCAATGTACTTTCTAGTTCTTGTAATTCTTTGATCAGCGCCGAGAGAACGGTCTGATTATCAAAAAGGGCCGCGCCGCTCATCGGCGCCGTGCCTTTGATGGCGAGGCTGATGACTTCGCCCGTGACATTATGAATGCAAGCGCGTACGAAGGTTCCCTCAAGCCAACGCCGGGCAAAGGTATCGTCAGCAATCGCAACTCGTAATGCCATAGCTTGTACTCCCCTAGGCAGATTTCTCCATCTTTGTTTAGCACTGACTCTCAGGGGCAAGCAAACAGTGACAGAGAATATTCTTATCCTCCGCTTGTCAAAAGGCATGATCACTAGCGACGAAGCGCCTTGACAGCCTCTGCCGAGCGGTGTAGCCCGAGGTAGCTAGGCCTAATATAAGGGGAAACCATCTATGGCGACTATGCCGCTCAAGGAAGTCGATAAAGTTGAGATTCTCACAATCCTCGACAACACGATCGACATGTTGTTGCCTGACGCCGACAAGGCGAAGCGCCTGCCCAGGACGTCGGATGCAATGACCCGCGAGAGCTTAATCGCAGAACACGGATTTTCTGCGCTCGTAAAGGTCAGCAACGGCAATACTTCTGAATCGTTACTCTTTGATGCTGGACTCAGTAAAAAGGGCCTCATCCACAACATGGATGTGCTTGAAGTAAAGCCGAAAGAGCTGCACACGATCGTGTTGAGCCACGGACACGCCGATCACACACGCGGTCTCATGGGTATGGTCGATCGCTTGGGCGAACGGAAGATGCCGCTCTTACTGCATCCCGACGCTTTCCTCGAACGGAAGGTGATTTTTCCGGATGGGCATGAGATCAACCTCCCGCCGCCAGACCGACGCATTCTTTCGCAAGACGGCATCGACTTCATTGAAGAGCGCGGGCCTTCTTATCTGCTCGGCGGCCTCGTGCTCGTGACTGGTCAGGTACCTCGCACCACGGATTTTGAGACGGGCTTTCCCTTACACTATGCTCTGCGCAACGATGAATGGCAGAAAGATCCCTACATTCACGACGATCAAGCCGTAGTCGTCCATGTACGAAACAAGGGGCTAGTCATTCTCACTGGTTGCGGACATGCTGGCGCTATCAACACGATCCGCCAAGCCCAGGAGCTGACTGGCGTGCAACAAGTGCATGCGGTGATCGGCGGTTTTCATTTGTCCGGCCCGTTGTTCGAGCCGATTATTGCTCCTACAGTAGCAGCGCTGAAAGAGATGAATCTCGAACTGATCGTGCCAGCTCATTGCACGGGTTGGAAAGCGGTGCACGCCATCGCACGTGAGCTGCCACAAGCATTCGTGCAAAATAGCGTCGGCACTCGGTTCGTCCTGGCTCAGTAACCAATGAGGAGGGTTTCCTGCCGCTGGATGTTATGAAAGAGCAGATGGAGTTTTTCGGAACGAAGATCATGCCAGAATTAATGGAGTAAACGTTTAACACTCATTACTGTTCTCTAGGAGGGTATTATGGAACAAGCACTCAAACTCAAAATCCA